>JAWKWE010000001.1 GCA_041397645.1 Hyphomicrobiaceae bacterium
GACCGTCGAATAGGGTTGCCCGGGCGTTGCGGCTCGCAGGATGTCAACGCGGGACAAGACGGTACCGAAATCATTGGACGTCCAGCGCACGAAAGCGAAGATGCTGGCGGGCGTGAAGGACAGGACGCGGCGGTTTCGGCTCAGGATCCGTTCCGACACCGGATTGCCGAACCGAATCCGGTTCTCTATGCGCTTTTCAAGCCATAAGAGTTCTACTGTCGTGAGATCGCTCATGATGAAGACTTTCTTGCTGTTGAATAGCTGCCCGATGCGAAGTGAAGACGGGGTCGCGATTTCAAATCAGCTGGCCACGCTCGCGGAATTGCGCGTTGCCGGTTCGCGGTCGACGACCTGCTGCACAGCAACTCCTGTCTTCGGGCATGCTTCAGCGACGCTCCTTGCCCGCATACGGGATGGGAGCGTGCCGTTTCGCAGGTAGAACCGCGCCGGAGCCCGGATCGCTGGTTGACGTTCTGGTGCCGAGGTCGGCCCACGCGCTCAGATCGGCGACCGCGTAGACGACGCGTCCGCCGATCTTCCGGTAGGCGGGACCGGTGCCATAGATCCGGTGCTTTTCCAGAGTGCGGGGAGAAAGGCTGAGGAATCGCGCTGCTTCGGCAGTCCGCAAGTATCGGGGCGGCAATCCGGTGTTCGGATCCGACATATGAAGGGCTCCGTGATGGTTAAGGAACGCCGGTGAGGTTGCCGGCGCGTCAACGGACACAATGGCGGAATGGAGCCGCAAAGGGGGATGCCGAAGATGAGGGGGTGTGTTTTCGGCACCCCAAAGGGCGGAGCTATTTCTTCCTGGATATGGGGCGCAGCAACGCACGGTAGCCGCCGCGCATCAGAGCGATGCCGCTCTGGACCAGGCGGATGGTCAGGCTGCGAAGATCATGGTCCTTCCAGGAGCGGCCAAGAACGCGCTCTTTGCCGAACAAGCCCTCTGCGATTTCACGATAACTATGACCCGCCAGCCATGCATCGAGGGCCCGCATGATCAGTAAGAAGCGCCGCCGGCGCTGGTACGAGATCGCAAGCGGCGGCGTACCAAGACGGCGGCCTTCGATGGCGGACCAAAATCGGTGTGCCGCCTGCAGTCGTATGTCGAAATTGGCGTCGAGTGGCAATGCGACGGAAAGCGGTGAACCTCTGGCGGGCATTGCCGGCAGGTAGAGGCGGTGAATTGCGCCTGCCAGCGGTACAATGGCATGCCACCCATCTAGTCCATGGCGAAGTTCGCCACCGTCGAGCGTGGTCCAATCGAGATCATAGTGCGCCGTCTCGCTGGACGCGTCCGCTTCGCGGAGCGCCAGGACGGTCGAGAGAGCCTCGGGGGCCCAGAATATCACTTGTCGGTCGAAGGCTTTTTCCGGATCAGCCGCGAAAAGACAGCCCCCATTTATTGCGGAATTGATGCGTCATTCCGCTCGATCGCTCGGCGGCTGTCAGATTTCTGAATTCTTGCTGGTATTCGCTGTCGCGGCGTAGCCATTCCCAGGCAATGTCGGCTGTCTCTGCCGTTCCGAAGTTTGCGTAATCTTGCTCTGATCTCCAATCAACGCCCGACATGACTACTTCCCCGCTGCACTGCACTAACGATGGGGAATTGCAACACGACAAATGTGACCATTTCTGGTTGCGGCCAATTAGTTA
>JAWKWE010000002.1 GCA_041397645.1 Hyphomicrobiaceae bacterium
TCAGGAGCCAATACGTGAGGGCATCGCACGCGCGATGGCGGTGCCGGCTGCGCAGTTCGCTTGGCCAGTACTGGTTAACCTGTTCAGCGAGGAACAAGGGCGTCGCGTGAAGGATGGGCTGGCCGTGGCGCTCTCTAGTATCGCCGATGACAAGTTGCTGGACGAGCTGGTCGCGTTAGCAGGTGAATCCAGACACGGTGAAAGCCGAGTGTTGTTGCTGAGCGCGCTGGAAAGATCGCAGCGTTCTGATGCGCGAAAAATCCTAATGGAGCTAGGGGGCGATCCGCAACTGCACAGGCAAGTGCAGGTAATACTTCGCCGACTCAAACGCGTTCAGAAGTGACCAGAATGCGAGTCGGGCAGGATAGCCTGCGGCTTACTGTTGTGACCCAATGGGTCACAACGCGCGGGCTCAGCTGCGCAGGTCCTCGGGCGCCGGAGCGCGGCGGCGATGGACGAGCGTGACGATGAACACGGCGTCGCCACGCAGCTGATAGATGACGCGCCAGGAGTGCGCGGGGACTTCGCGGATGTCGGGGTCATCGAGCTCGGGCACGCGCCGGCCGATGCGCGGGGTCTCGGGCAGGGCGGCGGCGCGGGCGAGGATGTCGCGCACGACGGCCTTGGCGTTGACGGGTGAGTCCGCGGCGATGTAGTCGTGGATCGCCTTCAAGTCTGCTCGCGCCCGCTGCGACCAGCGAGTCACACTCACCAAGCTTCGATCTCGCGGGCGAGTTCGTCGGTGGAGACGGTGCGGCCGGCGTCGATGTCCTTGACGCCCTGCTGGACCTTGCTGAGCACGTAGAGCCGGTAAACGATCTCATCGAGGGGCACGTCGTCGGGGAGCCGCTCAATGGCGTGCAGGGCGTCCTGCTTGGGCGTCTGGGCATGCATCGGGAATTCTCTGGCCGATATGATCGAAGGATATCATGGGACCCTCGCAGCCGATGCCGGGTCGTCTGCCACCGGCGGCTGCCGCGCGGCTACACCGGTCACACGATGCTCGACAATCTCGGGCTCGTGCACATGAATGGACGGGTGTACGACCCGGCCATCGGGCGCTTCCTGAGCGCCGATCCTTACGTCCAGTTCCCGCTCGATACGCAGTCGTGGAACCGCTACTCGTACGTAGTCAACAATCCGCTCAGCTTCACCGATCCGAGTGGGTACTTCCTCAGTGGGCTGAAGAAGTTCGTCAAGAAATACTGGAAGCCCATCGTGGCCATCGTGGCGGCTGTCGTCACTTACGGGGCAGCATCTGGATGGATCGCTGCCAGTGCAGGAACTTCCGCGGCGACCTCGGTTACTGCGCTGACCGGATCGGCCATGACTGGGGCCTATGCGGGTGCGTATGCCACGGCTGCGGCGGCGAGTGCCTGGAGTACTGCGGCGATTGCCGGTGCGGCAGCGGGAGCTGTGGCGGGAGGTATCACGGGCGGATGGCGTGGCGCTGCCGCCGGCGCGGTCACGGGAGGACTATTAGGCGCAATCGGTGCTCACTATGGAAATCGCTGGACGGCAGGCCGTGTTGTCGCGGAGGGTGCAGTTGGTGGAATCGGATCGGAGATTCAAGGAGGAACATTTGCGGACGGCTTTAAGTTGGCGGCCGGCTTCAGTGCGCTACGATGGGGAGCTTACGAAATGAGGCAGGCAATGGTTGCGCAGTCGTGTTCTGGACCTGGCCCAAATCCGAATTGTGCCGGCGTATCCGCCGGTGCGAATGGCGACAATATCAAGCTTGGTGGTGGACGTGTTCCAGAAGGACAAGCTTCCTACGCAGGTGTTAGCCCGTCTCCATTGGGAGGAAATCAAGGCGGCCCCGGCTATATCGGTATAGGACGCTTCGGGTTCGCTTATCAGCCCGGCAGCTTATGGGACCGCCTGATCGAGTCCTATGCCGGACCTCACGATTGGCTTAGTTCATTCCGGTACTTACCGAACGGAAACATCGCTAACTGGACTGGCGCGTCACGATCCATATTCGGAATTTGGAGTGCGGCCGCGATAGTGCCGGCGACGCCGTTCGCTATAGCGACCGCATTTCCATCCACAGTCATTCTGCCTGCAACCCTCGCAAGGAACTAAGATGCCCAGTCGAGCAATTCTGAGCTTACTCGTGCTGGTCGCGTGCATGATCCAAGTGGTCGCTTGCACACCAGTTCGTGCAACGAGTGCCCCCGCTTACCCGCTTAATTGGCCACGTATTGCAGAGCCTCAGAATTGCGAGAAAATCGCTGGGAAGTACCGAAATCGGGCAATCGACACAACATTGTGGAAATCGCCGAAAATGCCGCAAACCGCAAATTCTTACCTCGCGCAGCTGCTCTCCGATGGCACAGACGGCTCATTCGATAGCACTCAATCATCCATTCAAGCCGTCTTCTGGGACGCCAAGAGCAGTGGAGCGACTGCATTCTTGTCGAACAACGAATCAAGACGGGACATCGAGCTGCCGGGCAATGCAGCCATATTTTGTTCGGCGGGCGGTAATGTCGTCGTTGAGTTTCAAACGAGAATTCAATCCGAGGCAGGAATCAGCGAACGCCAAGTCATCACATTGGTTTTTAGCTCGGCTATGGACCGCTCTCTGGTTCTGCGCCGGACGATCTCGCATCGAGGTATTGGTCCGCTATTCTTGCCAGCGAGCGGAACAGACGTGACGTATATGCGATTCGAGCGGCTCTGAGAATAGGGCGGCAGCCCGACGTACGCATTCGTGCCAGCGTCTGCAAAGCTATAGAAGACCATACATGAAACTGATTGCGAGACAGTGGAGTAGTTATATTGTGCTTACACTCGGCTATACGTTGTGCAGCTGCTCTGGTAAGCCCATAAAGGACTAGCCGGTCGGCTGGCCCGCGCTTCTTCCTGTTGCCGATAGCTCGTGTAGGAGTGTGGATGGCGCTTATGCAGTTGGATCTGTGGCAACAACCCGTGATTCTGCAGGAACCGTTCCGCCCGGTGCAGAGTTGCGGCTCGACGCTCTCCTCGAGTCCGGTGTTGCCGTTCTACCTAACGAAAGATCCAGCGAGCAAACAATAGTCGTGCTCGACGGTATTAAGGCCCACTATCGTAACCAAGCGCCGATCGTTACTAAGGCTCGATCCACGCGATGCACTAAGCTGGGCAAGGTGGAGTACGAGTTTCAGTTCAAGGCATCTGGCGAGTCATTTTCTGATGGGGACCGAACTGTGCGGCTTATATTACAGCGAGCATCCGATTCATCGCTTATCGTTCATCAGATTATTCACACGTGCGGACAGCATTTTGCCGTCATTGGCGGATGCCACGATCTGAATGAGTGGTGTCAACAGGCTCCCAACTTTGACCAGCGACCGGCGTCCAGTATTGACCAGGCGCTGAGGGCAAATTTCGGTTCTTGAACCGGTAGCTTTCGTTGCCGGTTTCGATGATGTCGCAACGATGAGTGAGCCTGTCGAGCAATGCCGTGGTCATCTTGGCATCGCCGAACACGCTGCTCCATTCGGCGAACGACAGGTTCGAGGTGACGATCAGCGAGACCCGTTCATACAGCTTGCTGACCAGATGGAACAGCAGTGCACCGCCATCCCCTGCTAGCGGAAGGTAGCCCAGTTCATCGAGCACGATGGCCTGCTGGTTCCCCAGGCGCTGGGCGAGCCGGCCGGCTCGCCCAGCGCGTTTCTCGGCATCCAACTGATTGACGAGATCGACGACGCTGTAGAACCGTGCCCGCTTGCCCTGGTGGATGGCACGGCGAGCTAACGCGATGGCCAGATGGGTCTTGCCCGTGCCCGTGCCGCCGACCAGCACGATGTTGCGCGCATTGTCGAGGTAAGTTCCGGCGTACAGTTGGCGGATCGCCGTTTCGTTGACCATGGAGGCGCGGAAGTCGAAGCTGTCGATGTCCTTGTGCGTATTTCACGTCATGTCGGGCCAGAGTTTCACGTGATGCCGGGCCAGCATTTCACGTCATGTCGGGCCAGAGTTTCACGTGATGCCGGGCCAGCATTTCACGTCATGCCGGGCCACCCCGGCGAGTGGTTTTGCGGATCGGGTAACGGCTGCGGGACAACCGGCTACCGTCGGCTCTTTTCCTCACGGGAAGGAGCACGACAGTGGCGCAAGCGAGGTTGTCCATGCGCAGGATTCGAGACATTTTGCGCCTCAAGCACGAGGTGCATTGCAGCGATCGGCAGATCGCCCAGATAGTCGGCTCGTGGCGCTCGACGGTGCAAGCGTGTCTGCAGCGTTGCCGTGAGGCGCAGATCAGCTGGCCGCTGCCGAGCGAGTGCGATGATGCGACGTTGATCGCGCGGCTGTATCGACGTCGTGTCCCGCAACGTGCGCGCCCCGCGATCGATTTCGCGCAGGTGCATCGCGAGCTCGCACGCCCCGGCGTCACCCGGGATCTGTTGTGGTGCGAGTACCGCGAGCGCGAGCCGACGGGTCTGGCGTACACCGCGTTCTGTAACCACTACCGCCGCTGGCTTGCCACGCAGGAAGTCGTGCTTCGCCAGGAGCATCTCCCCGGCGACAAGTTGTTTGTGGACTATGCCGGCCACACGGTGCCGATCGTGGATCGGTTCAGCGGCGAGACTTGGCCCGCGCAGATCTTTGTCGCGGTGCTGGGCGCGTCGAACTACAGCTTTGTCGAAGCCACGCGCTCGCAGAAGCTGGCGGACTGGCTCGGCAGTCATGTGCGTGCGCTGCAGTACTTTGGCGGCGTCGTGCGCGCGATCGTGCCCGATAACTTGAAGAGCGCCGTGACGAAGGCAAGGCGCTATGAGCCGGACTTGAACCCGGCCTGTCACCGGTCATGCAAAAGTCCCCGTTGATGGTCATGTAAATTTCCCCACCCTCTTTCCCCCGGGAGGGCAGACGATGTTGGACAAGACAGTGGTAGCGCCGACCATAGCAGCCGAGGTCAACGGGACTTCGGAGGACGGGATGGTTGGTCAGGAACGTTGGGACGAGATCAGGCGGTTGCGGCTCGAACAGGGCCTGTCCATTTCGCAACTGGCGCGGCAACTCGAGCTGGATCGCAAGACGGTGCGGCGTTGTCTGCGTCAGTTGCACTGGCAACCCTATGAGCGTGAGGCACGCACGGAGACGCTGCTCAGCGCGCATCAAGATTTTTTGTTAGCGCGAGCGCCGCGCGTGCAGTACTCGGCACGGATCTTGTTTCAGGAGCTGTGCCGCGATCGACACTACCGCGGTAGCTACGAGACGGTGAAGCGTTTTGTGGTACCGCTGCGTGAGCTCGCCAGCCAGGACAGCCTGACCCAGACGCGCTTTGAGACCGCTCCTGGAGAACAGAGCCAGATCGATTGGGGTGAGGCGAAGGTATCGTTTCGCAGTGGCCGTCGGGTGGTGCATTTCTTCGTGCTCACGTTGGGCTACTCACGCCGCGGGTTTTACTGGCCCTCGGCCGACCAGCGCCTCGCGCAACTGCTCGATGCGCACGAGCGCGCCTTTGAGCACTTCGGCGGCCACACGCGCGAGCACCTCTATGACCGAGCCCGCACGGTGTGTTATCCGAACGACTCGGGGCGCATCGTGTGGAACCCGACCTTCAAGGCGTTTGCTGAGTACTGGAGCTTCGAGCCGCGGCTGTGCCGGCCCTATCGAGCGCAGACTAAGGGCAAGGTCGAGTCGGGCGTAAAATACCTGAAGCGCAACTTTCTGCCGGGACGCGAGTTCATCGACATCGAGCACCTGAGCGAGCAGCTCGCCGAGTGGAACGCCCACATTGCCGATCAGCGCGTGCATGGCACCACGCACGAGCTACCGATCGTGCGCTTCGAGCGCGAACGCGACGCCCTGCTGCCCTGCGCCACGCAGCCGTCCTTTGCACTGAACGCCCGGCGCAGCCGCATCGTTGCCAGCGACTATCTGGTGAGTTATCACTCGAACCGCTATTCCGTGCCGTTTGCACTCATCGGCCAAGCCGTAGAAGTGCAACAGCACGAGCAGCAGCTGACGTTCTATCACCGCGACCAGATCGTCGCCCAGCATGCACTGGGTGCCGGCCGTCACGAGCTGCATATCCGGCCCGAGCACGGCCCCGGTGCCATCGCGCGCAACCGCCGCAGTCGCTACAGCGTCGGCGCTGCCGGCGCGCATCACGCGCTGCAGGAACAAGTCGAGATCCGTGACCTCAGTTGTTACGAGCGTCTGGCAGAACTCGCGCCGGTGCAACCATGAACGGCGCACAGCTCGAACGACTGCAGGAACAGTGCATGCGGCTACGGCTCATCAAGAGCCGCGAGCGCCTCGAGGCGTTGCTGCAGGAAGCGAGTACCGAGGAGCTGCCGTACGCGGACTTTCTCGATCGTCTACTGGGCGAGGAAGTCGCCTCCAAGACCCTCAAGAACATCTCGATGCGCACCAACCTGGCGCGCTTCCCGTTCGTCAAAGGCCTCGAGGCGTTCGATTTCTCCTACCAGCCTTCGTTAGACAAAAAGCAGATCCAGACGCTCGCCACTTGCCACTTCATCGAGCACGGCGAGAACGCCGTGATCCTGGGACCCCCTGGGGTCGGCAAAACCCATCTCGCGGTGGGTCTGGGACTCAAAGCCATCGAAGCCGGCTACCGCGTGCTGTTCAGTACCGCCGCCAACCTGATCGCAGTGCTCACACGCGCCGTGGCCGAGGGCAAGCTCGACGATAAACTCAAGCTCTACACCGTGCCGCGGCTGTTGATCATCGATGAGATCGGCTACCTGCCCATCGATCGCCTCGGCGCCAACCTCTTCTTCCAGCTCATCAGCCGACGCTACGAGAAAGGCCCCATGATCCTCACCAGCAACCAGAGCTTCGGCGCCTGGGGCGACGTGTTCGGTGATCGCGTGATTGCGACCGCGATCCTCGATCGCGTTCTGCATCACGCGATCACCCTCAATATCCGCGGCAACTCCTACCGGCTCAAGGAGAAGCTCAAAGCAGGACTGATCCGAGCCGAAGAACCATCACCCATCAACTAATACTCAGGGTGGGAATTTTTCAATGACCACAACTGGGGAAAATTGAATGACCGTTGACACGGCCTACCAGGAGTTTGCAGAAGCCTATGGGGTGGCGATCCTGCCGACGCGTGTGCGCAAGCCACGCGATAAAGCCAAGGTCGAGACAGGCGTGCTCATCGTCGAGCGCTGGATCCTCGCACGGCTGCGCAACCGGGTCTTCTTTTCCCTCGAGGCGCTCAACGCGGCGATCGCCGAGCTCATCGAGTCGCTCAACACGCGGCCGTTCAAGAAGATGGCTGGCTGCCGCCGCTCACGGTTCCAGGAACTCGAACAACCCGTCCTGCGGCCCCTGCCGCCGCGCGCCTATGAGTTCGGCGAGTGGCGCCAGTCGAAGGTGCATCCCGATTATCACATCGAAGTCGCGCGTGCGTACTACTCGGTGCCGTATCGATTGATCGGTGAGCGCGTCGATGTGCGCGTGAGCGCCCACACGATCGAGATCTTTCACCACGGTCAGTTGGTCGCCGCCCATCCGCGCGCCGTCGAGCGCGGCCGGCGCTTGACGCGCCGTGCCGATCGCCCCGAGCAGCATGTCGCGGTGATCGACCACACACTCACCCGCACCCTGGTGCGCGCCGCCACGATCGGTCCGGCCACGCACGCGGTGATCGAGCATCAGGCCAACCATCGCAAGCACCCCGAGGAGACCTTGAGGAGTGCCCAGGGGATCTTGCGCCTCGCGCGCGACTTCACCCCCGCTGCCCTCGAAGCCGCCTGCGAGCGCGCGCTGGTGCTCAGGGCCTACAGCTACCGCGCGGTGCGCACCCTGATCGGCGCGCCGGCGACCGAGGCCGCGCGGCCCGCGCTCGATCTCGCCCACGACAACGTGCGCGGACCCGACTATTTCCAGTGAGCCAGACACCACTACCCACCGTCGCAAGGAGACCATCGATGCTGACCGAACCGCTGATCCAACAACTGCACACGCTGCGCCTGAAGGGCATGGCCGCGTCCCTTGAGCAACAGCTCCGTTCAACCGAGACGACGGCACGCTCGTTCGAGGATCGCCTGGGACTCATGATCCAGCACGAGATCACCGAGCGCGCCAGCTACCGACTCGCCCAGCGGCTGCGCTGGGCCAAGCTGCCCATGTCCGCCTGCGTCGAAGATCTCGATACGCGCACGGCCCGCGGGATGGACCCCTCGCAACTGGCGCAGCTCACCGATCTCGCGTGGATCAAGCAGCACCTGAACGTGCTACTGACCGGGCCCACCGGGGTCGGGAAGTCCTACCTCGCCGCGGCACTCGCTCACGCCGCCTGTCGTGCCGATTTCTCCGTGCGGTGCTTTCGACTGCCGCGACTGGTTGACGAACTGACCCGCTACAGCGCGATGCAGAAGCGATCCGCGCTGTTCAAGCAACTCGCCAAAGCAGACTTGCTCGTGCTCGATGACTTCGGCTTAGCGCCGCTTGCCGATCAGACCGTGCGAGACTTGTTGGAGATCCTCGACGATCGCTACGATCGGGCCTCGACGCTCATCACCAGCCAGCTGCCGCTCGATCAATGGCACGCCTACCTCGGCGATCGCACCGTTGCCGACGCGATCCTCGATCGGCTCGTGCACAACGCCTACAAGATCAATCTCAAAGGCGACTCCATGCGCAAGACCAAGAGCGCGGCTGGCCGTTCCCGCTCCGCCAACCATTGACCGCCGGATCGAAACATTACACAGTCCACAGCGTCTCGCAGTTGTTCAACCCATCGGCCCACCATGCATGAAACGGTGGCCCGCCTTGGCGTGAAATGCCGGCCCGGCTTGGGTGAAATACGCACGCGACCACGATTCAGCCGGGCGATCCAACGTGGAACGTTGTCAACGCACTGGAATACGACGTATTCGGCAATGTGAAAAAGACGACTGTGACGGGCGCCGGCATGACCGCACGCACGACCACGACCATCTGGACTAGCGATGGGCGTTTCCCCGCCACGACTACCAACGCGCTGGCACAGACCACCACCACCGCGTTCAGCAGCGTGACCGGTTTGCCCACTTCCCAGACCGATCCCAATGGGCTCACGGTTTTGTGGTTGTATGACAACTTCAATCGCAAGACACGAGAGAACCGGCCGGATGGAACGGCGAGCACCTGGACCTATGTCAGCTGCCCTGCCACCTATTATTGCGGCGATCCGTTGCTGCGCGGGTATGTTCAGCAATCATCACTGGACACCGGTGGCGCGACAATCAGCTATCAACTACTTTTCTTTGATATTTTCGAACGCACGAAGTATGACGAGCGCAGCAATCTCAATGGCTCGTTGACAAATATCCACACGATCTTCGACGCGCTGGGTCGAACTGCCGCTGTCAGCTTGCCGTACTTCGACACTGGCGGGGCCGCCGGGTACGTGACGACAACGTACGATGTCTTGAATCGAGTCACGAGTGTATCGCGGCCGATCAGCGCGTCCAATTCCACGCCTCAGACCACCACTAACTATTATGAAGGACTGAAGACGCGCACGGGTGATCCGCAGGGCAAGCAGTCGTGGACGATCTCGAATGCCAACGGACAGGTGGTCCGCGCGGCCGATCACAGTCAGTACCATCAGCAATTCGATTTCGATGCATTTGGCAACACTGTGCGCGTGAGAGACTACTACAACACCGTTATGCAAACGGGCACGTACAACATTCGCGGGATGCGCACGGCGTCGACTGATGTCGACATGGGCAGTTGGAGTTACACGTTCAATGCCCTGGGCGAACTCACCTCGCAGACCGACGCCAAAAATCAGGTCACCTCGATGCAGTATGACGCATTGGGACGGGAAGTCTTACGCACCGAGCCGAACGCGGGTGGCACCATCACGACTGCGTTGACCTGGGGCAACAGTGCTGCAGCGAAGGACATTGGTCGTTTGACGCGCGCAGACCGATACGGGACGGACATAACAGCTTATTGGGAAACGTACGGGTTCGACAGTCTGGGACGTCCGAGCGTCACCTACGTCAATACGCTGGGCGAGACGCACGCCATCAATTTTACCTACAACAGCTCGACCGGGCTGATGGACTCGATCATGTATCCGGCCAGCACGTCCGGGTATCGACATCAGGTCGTGTACGAGTATCAGTACGGGCAGCTCAGGAAAGTCCGCGACATCGGCAACACGGTCACGTACTGGTTGGCGAACAACGTCGACGCGCGCGGTAACATCACCGACGAGTCGCTGGGCAATGGCCTGCGCACGACTCGCGGCTTCGATGCCGTCACCGGCCTGCCCACGTTCATTCGCACGGGTCCGGGCGGCGGCACCGCGACACAGAATCTCAACTATGGCTTTGATCTGGTCGGCAACCTCACCTCGCGCAACGATGCCAATCAGGGTCTGACCGAGAGCCTGACCTACGACAATCTGTATCGACTCACGCAGTCGACCGTCACGGGCGCACCGACGCTGACGATGACCTACAACGCCTACGGCAACATCATATCGCGCAGCGATGTCAGCAGTTATACCTACCACGCGAGCAAGATCCATGCGGTCACAGCAGCCGGCGGGTTCTCATATGTCTATGACGCCAATGGCAATATAACAACCCGCAACGGCTCGACGGTCACCTGGTTCGCGAACAACAAGCCGCAGAGCATTGCCGGCAATGGCCAGACGAGCACATTCGAGTACGGGCCGAGCGGCCAGTACTGGAAACAGACCGCGACCTACTCGAACGGCCCGGAGACCACGCTCTACATTGGCGGGCTGCTGGAGAAAGTCACCAATAGCACGCTCACCTCGTGGCGGCATCACATCAAGGCCAATGGCCGCACGGTCGCGATCTACAGTCGGGCGAGCACCGGGGCGACCAACACGATCTATCCGCTCACGGATCATCTCGGCAGCACCGATGCGATCACCGACAGCGCTGGCACGGTGCTGGTGCGCGAGTCATTCACGGCCTTCGGGGCACGGCGCGGCTCGAACTGGCAAGGCACACCAACCCCAGCGGACATGACCGCGATTGCCAATGCCACGCGCCGTGGCTACACCGATCACACGATGCTCGACAATCTCGGGCTCGTGCACATGAATGGACGGGTGTACGACCCGGCCATCGGGCGCTTCCTGAGCGCCGATCCTTACGTCCAGTTCCCGCTCAACACGCAGTCGTACAATCGGTATTCGTATGTCCTCAACAATCCGCTCAGCTTCACTGATCCGAGTGGGTATTTTCTGGGTGGACTCGGCAAGTTCCTGAGAAGAGCGTTTCGCACACATGTAGGCGCGAGTCTGTTCGTTGCCACAGCGCCGATGCGAGCGTCCGCGATGCTCGCGGCTCCCCTCTATTTTGGAGTGCGATATGCGGAGCGTTTGATGGTGCGCTACCCTTGGGTAGGTACAGTCAGCGTCGCCGGAGTGTGTTACTTCAGCGGCGGCTTCGCCTGCGCGGCGGCCAATGCCAGACTGACGCAACTCCGGGGCGGAACTTGGGAACAGAGCGCCAAGGCTGGAGTGGCCTCACTTGTTACATACTCTGTTGGTGCTTATTTCGGGAGTACCTACAGCCTCGCGCGAGTCGTCACTGACGGTGTGGCAGGGGGCGTAGCAGCTGAACTCAACGGTCAATCGTTCGCGAGCGGCTTCCGGACCGCGGGCATTTATTCCCTGGTGCAGTACGGTGCCTATAACATGCGACAAACGATGGTCGAACAATCGTGCTTCCCGGCGGGCAACCTAAATTGTCAAGGCACATCAGCCGGTGCATTTTTCGACGGTAAGAAAATTGCAGGCGGTCGTCTGCCTTGGGGATTCGACAACTGGGATGGAGTCCAAGCATCCATACTCGGTGGCAATCAAGGTCAAGGTGGGCGGATATTCGGTCTCCGTTACTCGCCGGGAGGATTTTTCGATAATTTGCTAGAATCGTACTCCGGTTCACACGATTGGATGAGCAGCTTCCGCTACGGATATCAAGGCGCCCTGATTCCATACACTAGTTTTGGTAAAGCGCTTTATGAGGTATATAGTTTTGCCGCGCTCGTGCCCGCTACTCCCTTCGCAATAACAACAGCGCTGCCTTTACCTGTGGTAGCGCCGATCGTTTTAGGTCGTAACTAGATGTGGACTAGATTTCGGCGAGTTAGTCTGCTCTTAGCAGCAGTAGTATTTTCAGTTTACGCGTGCCAGTCGCGATTTGACACAGTAGGGATGCCCACGGACTGGCCCGATGTCGTTAGGGTCTCCAAATGCCAGTCTGTCGACGGTCTTTACACCAATCGGGCGACTGACGGAGTGCCGCGTGGTCGGGATCCACCCGAAATGATTTCCCCACGACTGGCGTCGATCCTTGTCAATGGCCCAGGTGGCCGCAGCGACGAGTTCTTGAGATCGGCCAAGGCGGTGCATGTCTTTGTTGGCACGCGTGACCTGCAGATTATTGCGACCAACGATTTTGCGCACCCGATGCGATTGGCAGCGGCGTGGCGCTGCGAGGAGCCAGCGGGGCTCATATTCGAAGTTGACAAGGAGGCGGTTTCTGGCGAAGTTACGTTATCAAGCGACCGTGTTCGGCTCACAACCACGCTAGTCGGTGCGGAAGACGGATCGCTGGTTGCTCACACTGTTTCCGAATTCTATCACGGCGCCACAATTACAGACTTTCGAGAGCACTGGGAGCGCTATGCACGCATCGCGGAATGATTGAAGTACACACGATTGGGCGATTTCAGCTTTAAGTGCTTCGATAAAAAGCGACGGACGTGCCAATGCCACGCGCCGCGGCTTCACCGACCACACGATGCTCGACAATCTCGCGCTCGTTCACATGAAGGGGAGAGTCTACGGTCCGGCAATTGGGCGGCTTCTGAGCGCGGACCCATATATACCGTTTCCGTTATTCACGCAGTCCTGGAACCGCTACTCGTACGTGACTAACAATCCGTTGTCGTGGATCGATCCGTCCGGATACACGGAACGACAGAACTGCGGGAACCACTGTTCACAGGACGAAGGCGCAGCGATTGACTTCGACAATAGAACACGAGGCTTCGTGATTCCGGATGCATTCGGACAAACAACAACTTGCTTTGCCACTTGCACGGTCGTGTATTGGGATCCGTCGGCGACGTTCGCGAGAATCGACGTCTCGCATTGGGTGGAGACCAATATCGAGGCGGCTACGGGTCTACTCTTTGGTCGCGGACTGTCGACAGATGTCTGGGGAGTTTTTCGCGGCGGCGATGAGGTTCTACTCGGCCACTACGCCGGTCACCTCTCATTCGATAGAGCAGTCGCGCTGGGGACCTACCGGTTCGACTATCACGGTGCGCTCGACGCGACATCGATCGGCCTGGACTTGAGCGGCGTGGGTTCCGTCATCAGTTGGGTCCCAGATGTCATCAATGGCGTTGCATACGGGATTGAGGGTGACTTAGCAAACTCTGGACTGTCCTTCGCCGCAGCGGCGCCCTTTGCCGGCAATATTGCTTATGCCGCTCGATACGGACCACGAGCCGCAAGGGGTGGAGCAGCTGCGGTTCGATTGGGGCAAGCGGGTGAAGCAGCTGTACGAGGGGCGTACAACATAGGTCCGGCCACTCGTGTTCTCGTCAACGGTGTCGAGAGAATTCCCGTCGGCCTGACAGGCAGAGTGTTGAGCGAGGTCAAGAACGTTGGATCGTTGAGCAAGCTACACACAGCAGCTACGCGACTTCGCCACGTTCGCTCAGTAAACGGGCCGGCAGTTCGATCTTTACGTTCGGCCTAACACCCAACTGTCAGGGCCCCTGCTCGATGCGATTAGTGCTGGTCAAATCAACCTTCGGTTCATCCCCGGCCTATGAAAAAGCGCGAACGGAAAACAGCCGCAGAGGCGATGGGCGAGTTTGAGAAGGACCCGGCTTTCATCGAACGGCGACGGCAACGCGACGAGGAGTTGCGCCGAGCTGAGGAGGCTGACGCGCGCGCCGAAGCGCCGGTTGTAGAGGCTCTGCGGAACGCAGGTGTTCCGATCAACTCGGTATGGGATTTGGTGAACTCGACCAATACCTACAGCCAGTCTCTGCCGCTTCTTCTGGAGCACTTGCAGCGCCCCTA
>JAWKWE010000003.1 GCA_041397645.1 Hyphomicrobiaceae bacterium
GACAATGCGGAATTGTTGCGCGATCAAGCAGTCATCGCGTTGCTCGAGTCTGGCCCGACGGCCGCACGGCCGTTGGCGGAACGCGCCATGTCGATGCAGAGGAGCAAATTGCCAGCCAATCACCCGTCGATTGCGATGACAGAGGTGGTTCTTGGTCGTATCACTGCCGCTGAAGGCAACGCATCCGACGCGGTCCGCGTGCAGCGCGATGCTCTGCGGCGTCTCGAGGCCGTGTTTCCTGCGCAGAGTCCAGAGCGCGTCGAGGCCGCACTCGAACTCAGTCGATCGCTCGTCGCGGACGGCAAAGGGCGAGATGCCGAACCTTATCTGCGAAGCGCCCGCGAGGCACTCGTTGCCCGCTTCGGCCGGCAATCCCGGCAGGTGACAGACGTCGATCTATTGTTGGCGCAAACCGGGACGCGATGAGCGGCGACGTCACACGTTTGCTGCGGGCGGCATCAGGAGGCGACCCGAATGCGGTGCCAGCGCTCTTTGAACTCGTGTACGACGAGCTGCGCGCGCGTGCGCGCGCGCAGCTGGCAGGCTCCGCGCCGCAGACACTGAGTGCCACTGGTCTCGTGCATGAGGCCTATCTCAAGCTTACTGCGGGTGGCATACCGGAACTCAATGATCGCACACACTTCTTCCGGGTGGCGGCACGCGCGATGCGACATATCGCCATCGATCGCGCACGAGCGCGGCGCGCCGAACGGCGCGGTGGCCATGCACAGATCATCGACATTGAACTCGCTGAAATCCCGGTTGACGACGCGGCCGGTCCGTTGTTAGCTCTGGATGCAGCGCTCGATGAGCTGGCCAAGCGCAGCCCGCGCCTGGCGGAGCTCGTGGAACTGCGATTCTTCGCCGGACTGTCGGTTGACGACGCGGCGAGCGTCATGAACACGTCGGCTCGTACCGTGAAACGCGACTGGCAAATCGCACGCGCGTTCATTCACGCGCAGCTCGACGATACTCGAGACGCCAATCCCTAAGGC
The DNA here is from genome assembly GCA_041397645.1 of Hyphomicrobiaceae bacterium. Classification (NCBI taxonomy): domain Bacteria; kingdom Pseudomonadati; phylum Pseudomonadota; class Alphaproteobacteria; order Hyphomicrobiales; family Hyphomicrobiaceae; species Hyphomicrobiaceae bacterium. Next base: position 996 of record JAWKWE010000003.1, read on the forward strand.
CACGCGCTCGAACGAGTGTACTTGTGATGAAACCGAGCATCTGATCGGTGAACACTCCTCATCTCCTCGCGGGAATTCTTTCGACGGTCGATCTGGAGACGTTGGTCAGCAGGACGCGGCGATAGGCTGCCAAATAGCGCAAGTGCCCATTGCTGCCCGCCGAGGAATTCTTGCTCATGTACGAGATCCACTCAGGTCGAGGAGAACCTGCTTCAAGCCACCAGCCGAATTTCCGGTTCCAGTCCGGCGCGCGACGCGAGTGTCAGCAGCATATCCAAGCTGAAATCCTGCCACCGACCCTTGATCAATCGTGATACACGCGGCTGCGTAATGCCGAGGTGCGTGGCTGCTTCCGCCTGTGTCCAGCCCTGCGCTTTCAAATGCCGCTCCATGCGAATCATGACTTCGGCGCGCAGGGCCATGACCTTGGCTTCGGCAGGGTCGAAGCCAAGATCCAGGAAAACGTTACCGCTGCCTTTGATTCGGCGGGTATCGGAAAAGCGTTGGTCTGTCTTCTTGCTCATCGCTTGCCTCCGTACACGAATCTCATAGACACCCGATCCCACCGTGGACATCGGTTTGAAGTTCGTGGGCTGGCCACCGAACTGCACCCGCATGAGCTCAAGACCGATGTCATGTCGGATGGTAGCTGGCATAGCGGCCAAGTCGTCACGGCTAGAGCCGAGAAACTCCAGCGGCTTTATCGACAGCGCTTTGAGCTTCCTTGGCTTCGCTAGCGGAGTATGTCAATACCTGAATATAGATGCAAGTATTTGTATAGTGATCCGGCTACGAACCTCGGCGTGCATCGGTAGTCGAACACAATCCCGCACTGTGGCCAGCGCCGAAAACCCCTTCGGTGCTGAAGTGTTACCCATGTGCCCGGCATAAACCGTTACCGATGTGCTCGGAATGGACCAATTCAAAGTGGCGCGCCTGGAGAGATTACTCGTCGCGCAAGCGCGCCTCGCCCCTGCGGCGTCGCCCTACGGGCGATCGCCAACGCTACGCGTTGGCGTCGAAGTCTGTTGTCTATTTGTCGGGAGTTCGACAACGTCTTTCTGACCAACCAGCTTCGATGACGGATTCGAACCTCGGAGGTTGGCGCGCCTGGAGAGATTCGAACTCCCGACCTTCTGGTTCGTAGCCAGACACTCTATCCAACTGAGCTACAGGCGCATCTAGATCAAAACTGGCGGAGAGAGAGGGATCCACATCCAACTCCCAACCGACTGATTATAAAGGATATCTGGAATTTTCCCCAATATTGGTACCATCAAAAGTACCAACAAGGCCGCGCGCTGCCTTGCAGCGCCCGCCACCCAAATCAGGGTGCGCATTAAAGCGGAAAGCGCTTGAGTTAGCAATTCCCCGATCGAATCATCTGTCTCACCGTACAACGCACGAATTCATAGACATTGGCGATCAGATCGAACCAACAAATAAGCGAACCTCCATCCGAGCAATCAACAGATGCGAAGCGGCCGGTTGTCAGGTTATCAGCGACTATCCCCCACTCAATCGTCTCCTGCCTATCTAAGTACCTATGAGCACTGGATTTCTCAAGATTGTCGCCGCGTTTGACCGTCGAGTCGACCGTCAAAACAAGGCGCTTACAGAAGGCGGCCGGCGATAGATGGCGAAAGACATCTTGTCGCGCTTCACGTCAACTTGGACAAAAGGCATGGGCGGGAAAGGGAGACTTTCACGGCTCAGGCAACCAAGGTTAGTCGCTGCTGATTGATCAATTTGCGATGTGCGCGGGCAGCAGCGATTTGCCCAGCACGTCGTTCTCGAACCTCTATCGGTTGACCACGATGCCACGTGAGCGG
>JAWKWE010000005.1:300000-460287 GCA_041397645.1 Hyphomicrobiaceae bacterium
TAGAAACCACGCTCGACGAAGGAGTGGATGCGATGAATGCCCTGCGTGGCACTCATGCGTCGCCTTCCGAGATCTGAAATGGCTTCCTCAAAGCTGAGGAGTTCGCGCCTTCTCGTGTGTTCCATTTGCCAATGCGAATGCGCTCGCAAAGAAGGATGGCGGAGCAGCATGAGAAGTTTCGCGCTTGGATTGTATCGATGGAGTCGGGCGATGGCTTCTGGCCAATACGTGTAGATTGGAGTTGCCTCGCCGCGGAGCACGTCCTGTGAGTTCCATTCGAATTGGCCATGTAGGTGGTTATGGTCGGGAGAAAGCCAGTTGTTTGCTTCGTTGTCGAAGTGATGGACTTCCTTGACACGCGCCATTTGAATTGCAGTATGCTGCCGAAGGTACGTGTCAAGAGCGGTTGTTCCACCTTTTTGCACGCCCACAATGAAAAAATCGACCTTGCACCCCATTCTGCCCCTCGACGCTGTCGCACGTTCTTAGCAATTATCTATCCAGATCAGTATGACAAAGCATAGCCTCAACAGGCCGAATGTTCTTTTCATTGTCGCCGATGATTTGAACTCGTGGATAGAACCTCTGGGTCGTCATCCACAGGTTCGTACTCCAAACATCAATCGTATGGCAGAACGTGGTGTCGTGTTCAGTCGCGCCTACTGCACTGCGCCCTACTGCAATGCCAGCCGGATGTCTGTTTTTACTGGATGCTTGCCAGAGAAGACAGGAGTTTACGCCAATGAAGCGTTTTGGGAGTCGCCCATTCGGCGTCCGACGTTTGTGGAACATTTTCGCAAGGAGGGATATTATTGCTTTGGTGCGGGTAAAGTATTTCACGGCGCATTCGACTATGCGAGGGCAGGTCGCGAGCGCGCAACGAACGCGATTTGGCGCGATATTCAAAACCGCGACTTCGTTTGGGATCAATTTCATCCGAACCAAACTGAACCCATGCCGGTCAATAGACCGCTCAATGGTATGTTCGACTTCGACAACTTCGAGAATGTTTCACCTTGGAATCACCTTTTCGATTGGGGGGTGTTGCCCTCTGATCGAGAGGGAGAAATGCCAGATACCCGCACAGCGGCTTTGGCAGAAGAGTTTTTGAACAGACCACATGCTGTGCCATTTTTTTGCGCCGTGGGCCTCTATAAGCCTCATCTGCCATGGTATGTCCCACAGCGATTTTATGATCTTTACCCGCTCGATTCGGTTGCGCTTCCCTTTGTGAAGGAGGATGACCTTGATGACGTGCCCGAAATTGCGCGAAAATGGGCGTTGAGTCCGCCTGACCACGAAACAGTGACGCGTCATGGCCAATGGCGTCAGGCCGTCCAGGGATACCTTGCATCGATTTCTTACTGCGACAACATCATAGGCCGGATCCTCGCCGCATTTGATCAATCACCACATCGCGACAACACCATTATCGTTCTTTGGGGCGACAATGGTTTTCATCTAGGCGAGAAGCTGCACTGGCGTAAGTTCGTGCTTTGGGAGGAGGCGACGCGCGTGCCATTTATTTTTGTGCCTCCACCCTCATGTGGGAGCAGCATTTCGGGGGTGGCGTCGCCCGTGAGTCTGGTGGACCTCTTTCCGACCCTTTGTGACTATGCAGGGATCCCTTCGATCGATGGCACGGATGGGGTTTCCTTAGCGCCGCTTATTCGGGGAGACCGGCGGGAGCTTGATCGTCCCGCAATTATGACCTGGCAACGCGGCAATCATTCGATGCGAATATCGCAGTGGCGGTATACCCGTTATCACGATGGCAGCGAAGAGCTATACGATCAGCACGACGATCAATATGAGTGGACAAATCGCGCTAGCGATTCTCGGTTCGTGAGCGTTTTAGAAAGCATGCGCACCGAGTTTGAGCGGGCTTTGGGTAATTGACAGTTCAGTGGGGCCGACGCATTCGGGGTCTACAGTCGACAGGGGCTGTCGCTATCGAGGCGGTGCGGTCACCGTGAGAAAATCCTGAAAAGACGCGAGTGGTATCGTGGTGGGCCCGGCAGGGATCGAACCTGCAACCAGACGGTTATGAGCCGCCAGCTCTAACCATTGAGCTACGGGCCCCCCTTGGCGGGCTGAAAACTCCAAGCCATGCCAGCCCATTCGAGTATGCGAGACGCGGCCCAAACGCAACCCAAGGATTGCCTTCAATTCTCCGTCTTAGGCCTATAGCCGGGTGAGAAACGGCCCTGGCGCATTTGCGCCTTGGTGCCGCAGTCCCCCCCGCGTTCATCGGAATGCCAGTTGTGCCATCTGCCAGGGAATAGTTCGATGCCGAAGTTTGCCCCCGCCCTCGTGTTCGCCGCCGTTGTTGCGCCGGTTCTTGCCGGTAGTGCGTTACTTCATTCGTGGCCGGCGCGCGCTCAGGATGCCCCCCAGATATCATCTCAGGAAAAGTCCATGGATCGTACCGTAACCGTCTCGGCCAGCGCCATCGTTTCCGCAACACCTGACCAGGCAACGATACAAACAGGCGTGACAAGCGAAGGACCAACAGCTCGCGAGGCACTATCGAAAAATTCGGCCGACATGGCGAAGGTCGTCGCTGAGTTGAAAAAGGCCGGGATTGAACCCAAGGATATCCAGACAACCCAGTTCAACGTCGAGCCGGTCTATATCTATCCCAAGGATAGCCAGTCACCCAAGATCACCGGCTATCGTGCACACAACATGGTCGCCGTGATGGTCCGAGACCTCGATAAGCTGGGTGTGGTGCTCGACCAACTTGTGAGTGCCGGCGCCAACCAGATGAACGGCATCTCGTTTGACGTTTCGCAAGCCGAGACATTGAAGGATGCGGCGCGCAAGCAGGCCATCGCTAATGCGTTGCGTCGTGCAAAGCTCTATGCCGAGGCCGCAGGCGCGGAAGTTGGTGAGATCGTACAGATCCAGGAAGACGTGAGTTTTTCCGGATCGCGCCCGATGGCGTTCAAGCAGGCGCGCGCCGCCATGGCCGAATCCGTTCCCGTTGAGCGCGGCTCGCAGGATCTCGATGCGCGGGTAACTGCAACGTGGAGATTGAAGTGAGGGAGATTGAGGCGAGGGCGATTGAAGTCTCGCTGATGCGCGGGGCTAACTCCAGCGGCGGTTCGACCACATCCACTGCTCGGGCGTTTCGCGCACCCACTCTTCGAACTGGCGTGTCATCGCAGCCGTCACCCATTTCACGTCTTCGCTCTGGTTCGCGGTGCGGGGAACCTTGAGTTCCTTGAGTTCGATAACGAAGCGGCTTTCCGCACCCTGGCGTACGCATCGCGACATCCAGATGCGTCCACCCGTGCGGCGTGCAATCATGGCGGGAATCGTAACGGTCGGAGCGTCCTTGCCAAAGAAGGGTACGGGAAGCCCGGTGCGATCATAGAGATCACACACCACCCCCAAACGCCCGCCTTGGCGCACGTAGTCCATGATGGCGCGTGCGGTCTTTTGGCTTTCGCCATGGCTGCCTTCAACCCTGCCGCGGCCGAAGAGGCCGCCGGGATAAAGGTCCTTGCGTTGGTCGCGCAGAAACTGATCGACGTAGGGATTGTTGACGGAGCGGTAGACCGCGGCCGGCTGGGCGCCTGCCAGCGTCAGCGGCCAGATGGCCAGTTCCCAATTGCCTAGATGCAACGAGCAACCCACAATCGGGCCCAGCTTGTCGCGATATCGATCGAAGACCTTTGCATTCGCAATGGTGATGCGAGAAGGGTCTTTGATCAAACGGTCGATCTGCATCGTTTCCGCCATTACGCGACCGAGATTTTCCCAGGCGGCCAGCGCGATGCGCTCGCGTTCTGATGGTGTCATGTCTGGGAACGCGATTGCGAGATTGGCAAGCGCGCGCTTATGGCGCTTTGGGCTTAGGATCGGCGCCAGCCTGCGCCACCAGCGGGCCGAAAACGCGGTTGCGCGGTCGAGCGGAACGGCGCGCACCCCCGCTACCAAGGTGCGCAGCAATGCATATTCCAAACGGAACTGCAGGTCTCTCAAGCGCGAGGCGGGAGCCGTCATTGCGACCGGTCGGACTTTCTGTTGGTGCTTTTCCCTTAGGTCCCCTGATGGAGAATGCAGCCGCATCCGTCAAGGCGGCGACTTAGTCATTAGGGGTGCATAAGCCGGGGTGTAGCGAAAGAGGGAGTGATCCCTTCCCGCATCACCTGATGGCGCAGTGGCGCGATTGTTTTGAGTGCCAGAATGCCTGCACCGCGGGCGATATGGACCGGAAGATATTCTGAAAGCAGCGATTTGTTCATGACGTCGATCGTCCAGACCCGAGCGCTTACATCGTGTCGCCGCCGCGCTTCGTAGGCTGAGAGGACCTCGTTAGACCCAGGATCTTTTCCGCAGGCAATAGCGTCGGCGGCAAGCTCCGCCAGCGTTGCGCCGTCACGCAGCGACAGGTTCAGGCCTTGGGCCCCGATCGGCGGAATGATATGGGCCGATTCGCCTATCAGTCCGATGCGGTTGCGCCCCAACACCCGAGCTGTTTGGCCAGAAAGGGGAAAGACCCGGCGCGGAGAAAATCCACTCATTGTGCCAAGGATACCCCCGACGTGGACCTTCAGCGCCCGATTGAATTCGGTCTCCGAGAGCGCCGCCAGGCGAGCCGCTTCCTCAGGCGTGTCGACCCAGACGAGGCTCGACGCGTTGCCGGGCATTGGCACGACTGTGAGAGGGCCTGCGCGTCTATGCAACTCTGTCGAGATTTGTTGGTGCGCGCGCGTATGGGCAAAGGTCGCGACGACTGCAGCTTGCGGATACGTCCAGCGCTCGGTCTCAATTCCGGCAGCTTCGCGGGCGAGCGAATTGCGTCCATCGGCGCCAGCGACCAGGCTGGTCTCAACAACGTCGCCGTCGTGCATTTGCAAAACGGCGCGATTGCTTCCGATGTTGATGCCTTTCACTCCCGTGTTTGAGATGCGGAAGAGACGGTTCGCGGCGACGTTCTCGAGTGCCGCGGTGAGGCCACCCGTGGGGACGTTGTATCCGAAGGCATCAAGACCGATCTCGTGGGCCCAGAAGGTGACCTCCGGCGCGCGCAACAGGCCGCCGGTGGAGTCGATGAGCCGGATCGCTTTGATGGGTTCGCTTTGATCCTTGATCGCGTCCCACGCACCGATCCGACGCAGCATTTCGATCGAGCCTTGAAACAGCGCCGCGGTGCGACCGTCTTTAGGGTCGGAGATCGGTCCGACCACGGCAGTGCATACGCCAAGGTGAGCAAATGCCAAGCCTGCTGCCAGTCCTGCCGGACCCGCGCCAACGACTACCGCTTGAAGACCCTTTGTCATGCCGAATGTTTAAGCGCACTGCTGCGCCCAGCGCCAGATCTCGCTTTGGCGCAGGCTACTTAGGCGCGATTAGGCGGCAGCTGTGGCTCGGGCGCAACGATGTTGTCATACAGCCTTTAAGGACGACGGTTAATTAAACATTACGTTGGGAATGCAGAGTGGATTCGGGGTGACCGTTTCCCGGCATTTTCGGACGGTTGCATCCCGGGGGACGGGCGCAACGGGGAACAGTGAACAGAGGGGCACCGATTATGTCGGCTTCTAAATTTGGTTTAGCGCAGTGCGCGTTACTGGCTGCGCTCGGGGTTTTTGCCGGTGGGATGTCCACGGCCAAGGCGGCGGATCTGGGCGGCGATTGCTGCGCCGATCTTGAAGAGCGCATTGCTGAGCTTGAGGCGACGACGGCGCGCAAAGGCAACCGCAAGGTTTCACTCACCATCACGGGTTGGGTCAACGAGGCCGTCTTCTTCTGGGATGATGGCACCGAGCAGAACGTTTACGTCGGCACGAACTCTCTGGAACAGAGCCGCGTGAAATTCACAGGCGACGCCAAAATCAATGGCGATTGGTCCGCGGGTTATACCTTAGAACTCGGCATCAACGGTCACGCATCGAACAAGTGGGACCAGAACAACATTGGCTCTTCATCAGATGGCTCGATCAGTGTTCGTAAGAGCAACTGGTTCTTGAAGAGCAAGACGCTAGGTAAGTTGACGGTCGGCCTTGATGGCACCGCGACGTACCATCTTCTTGACGATGCCGATGGCGTCAACACTCGTAACTACTCCGATGTTCAGGCCGCGGCTGTGGCTCAGGGCGCATTCCTGCTTCGGTCGGGTGGTGCGTTCATCTCTAACGGCACCTCCAACTTGCGTTGGAGCGGCATCCTTGCTGGCGTCGATAACGGCACGGTAGGTCAGAACGGTCGCCGCAATATCGTCCGTTACGACACGCCTCAGTTTGCTGGCTTCGTCGGAACCGCCTCATGGGGTGAGGACGATATGTGGGGCGTGGCTTTGACCTACAAGAACACGCTGGGCGACTTCAAAGTCGTTGGTAAGATTGGCTACGAGCACAACGCAGACGAAGGTGTTTCGGCCTGCAACAAGCTCAAAACTGGCATGGATTGCGAATGGTGGGGTACTGCCGCGACGATCCAGCACGCTCCGACTGGCCTGTACGTTTACGGCGGCTATGCCGAGCAAGTCGACAATACCGCTAGCTTGCCCGTAACTGCCGATGACACGAGCACGCTGTGGTTCGTTCAGGGCGGCATCGAGCAGAAGTTCATTGATCTAGGTAAGACGACCATCTTCGGTGAATACCGTAAGGACAACGCTGGTTCGCGGACAGACAGCTCCTTCGGAGTCGGTAACAATCCCGTCGGTTTCGTCCAAGACAGCAATCTGAAGTTCTGGGCTGCGGGTGTCGTGCAGAACATCGACGCCGCCGCGATGGATCTCTACCTGATTTACCGCCACGCCGACGGCAGCACGACCAACTCGGTTGGCGATACGCTGGACCTTGACGCCTTCGATATGGTCATGACCGGCGCACGTATCCAGTTCTGATCCATCCCCCCGACCCGTCTGGGATGACTACAGGGGGCTGCCCGAAGGGGTGGCCCCCTGTCTCGCTTTTTGCGAGGTGAGGCTGCAGGTCGGCGACCGCTGAAGCCCCCGGTGCATAGCGCCAACGATTCCCGATTCTTATTGGTTGTGCATTTGGAGCCGTTCAGCTCGCTTGGCTGACCCCAGAGCCGGACGTTGATGTGCGGGAGCAACTAATTTGCCAAACCGATATTTCCAAATAATAACGTGTAATCAATGTGTTGCTGAGGTCTCCGTTTGAGTGTGCTCTTGCAGTACTATGACATCGAGAACACACGGAACTCAGGAAATGGCGCTCTTTTCGGTCATTTGGGGTTGCTGCCATTGTCTTTCCAAAAGCGAGGCCGCATTTTACCGGCGTGTGCGTGCTTTCGTGGCATGGCGGGGTAGACGTGAAGAAGATCGGTTTAGTCGCAACGTTGGGTGCGTTAATGCTGGCTGTCGCCGGCACAGCGTCTGTTGCGCTCGAAGAGCAAAAGGGTCCTGCCGCGCCTGCTGGCGCCGAAGCGGGCGCTGCGGTGCGTGATGCTGCACCTCCGGCTAAGACGGAAGGCACCGAAATTCGTATTCCGGGGCTGGGTAAGCTGGGCACGTTGCCGAAAATGGATTTTGGTCTGGAACTTCTTTATGGGGCGACCGAAACCGGACCGGCGACACAGGAGCCATCCAAGCTCGACGATAGCTTGCCGGATGATCTGACCATCCGCGGATCGGTCAAGCATCGGTTCTAGTGGTTCGAAAAGCTGCAAGGCTGGGATCACCACGTGGGGCGCTTTGCGCCCCTTTTATTTTGGGAACGACACGCCTCGCATTCGGCTGCCGCCTCCCAAGGTGAAGCTTGCTCCTCTCTACGCTGTGACAATCGGCGCAAGCGAGAACAGGCAACGGGCATTGACCCATATATTAGATGAATCTAATTTAATAACGGTATCGAATTGTCGCTCGTCGCTCCGCGTTTGAGGTGCGTCAAGGACTTGGCCTGCCGATGGCGCTTGCGTTTTCTGCAAGTCGTTGCGGCGATTGTTTTCTCCTCGCACGCACGATGGCGGCGGAAGCCCCCAGGGCTCTAGGAAGGGGACTATGAGCACTCACACGATCATCGAAGCAGCGCATGGCGTTGAGCGTCATGACGTCGACGCGGTCAACGCCAAGGAGGCCCGTAGCCAATATGCGGGCCGTCAGAAGATCTACCCCAAGCGTGGATCGGGCTTCTTCCGAAATATTAAGTGGGTGGTCATGGCTGTCACCATGACCGTCTATTATCTTTTGCCATGGGTCCGCTGGGATCGCGGTCCGGGTGTCCCCAACCAGGCATTCCTCATCGATATGGCGCACGAGCGCCTCTACTTCTTCTGGTTCGAACTTTGGCCGCAGGAACTCTACCTCATCACCGGCTTCCTAGTGATGTCGGCGTTGGCGCTCTTTCTGTTCACCGCCATCGCCGGTCGCGTTTGGTGCGGGTATTTGTGCTGGCAGACTGTCTGGACTGACCTGATGGTGGCGGTGGAACGCTTCTGGCAGGGCGACCGCAACGCGCGCATCCGGCTCGATAAGGAGCCTTGGAGCGGGTCCAAGATCTTCAAGAAGGTAATGACCCACGTCACCTGGCTTCTCATAGCCGCCGCGACGGGCGGCGCATTCGTGCTCTACTTCCGCGATGCGCCAACGCTGTTTGGCGAGTTCTTCACCGGCCAGGCGTCGATGACGACGTACATCTTCTTCGGCTTGCTGACGTTCTTCACCTACCTGATGGGCGGCATCGCACGTGAGCAGGTCTGCATCTACATGTGTCCGTGGCCGCGTATTCAGGGCGCGATGCTCGATCAGGATTCGCTCTTCATTACCTACCGCGATTTCCGTGGCGAGCCGCGCGGTCCTCATCGCAAGGGGCAGCCCTGGGAAGGCCGAGGCGATTGCATCGATTGCAAAGCCTGCGTCGCGGTCTGCCCCATGGGCATCGACATCCGTGACGGACCACAACTTGAATGCATTCAATGCGGTCTATGCATCGACGCGTGTAACGAGATCATGGGCAAGGTCGACAGGCCGCAGAACCTGATCGCTTACGACACGTTCCGCAGCCTGCAATCCGAAGAGAAGGGCGGGAGCCTGCAGCTTCGCCTGGTACGACCCAGGACGATGATCTACGCTGGCACTCTTGCCTTGGTTGTAAGCATCGTTTTGTTCTTCACGCTTAATCGCTCGATGCTGGGGTTGAACGCAGTAGCTGATCGTAATCCGCTCTTTGTCACGCTGTCCGATGGCAGTGTGCGCAACACGTTTACGCTGCGCGTCCTCAACAAGAAGTACGACGAACGTACATTCAAAGTAAGAATCGAGGGATTGGAAGGCGCGAAGTTGACACCGCTCAGCCAAGCCGATACGGCCAGTGAAACGACTATTGTCGCGCCTGCGGACGATACTGCGGAAGCGCGGGTGGCTGTCACCGTTCCACCAGCGTCCCTCAGTAAGCTTCCGTCAGGTGAAATCGTGCCTTTCGACTTCAAGCTGGAAGATATGACCGACAACAGCACCGTGACACGAGCTGTGACTTTCAGAAAGCCGCGTTGAGGAGCAATCGCGAGATGGATACGGAACGTTCAGGCGGACAGCTCGACGGCGATGGTGCTCTGGAAATTGATGCCAACGCTGCCTCGACCCAAGCCAAGAGGCCGGCGTCGAAGAAGACCGGCTCGCTCCTGCGCGAGCGGGTGCTTGATATCCATCACTATACCGACAAGCTGTTCAGCTTCCGCACCACACGGGCGCAGTCGTTTCGGTTTCAGAGCGGACAGTTCGCTATGATCGGCCTGGAAGTGGAAGGACGTCCGCTGCTGCGCGCCTATTCGATGTCGTCGGCCTATTATGACGAATGGCTGGAGTTCTTTTCCATCAAGGTGCCCGATGGTCCGTTGACGTCTCGCCTTCAGCACATCCAGCCCGGCGATGAGATCCTCATCAACGCCAAGCCCACCGGCACTTTGCTGCTGGGCAACTTGCGCCCGGGCAAACGCCTCTTCCTGCTCGCAACTGGAACGGGCTTTGCACCTTTCGGGAGCCTGTTGCGCGATCCGGAAGTCTACGAGTCGTTCGACGATGTGTTTGTCATCTATGGGTGCAGGGTCGCCGCCGAGCTGGAGTACGCGACGCGCGTCACGATTGAGGTGCGCGAGCATGAGCTGCTTGGCGAGATGGTCGCCGACAAGCTGCACTACTATGCGACGGTGACGCGCGAGCCCTATCATCATCAGGGCCGCATTACGGATTTGATTGAGAACGGGCGGCTATTCAAGGATCTCGACGTTCCCGCTTTAAACGCCGAGAACGATCGGGTCATGATCTGCGGCAATCCAGATATGACCGCCCAGCTGCGCTCCATGCTAGGCGCGACAGGCTTTGTCGAAGGCAGCTCCACGACGCCCGGTGAGTTCGTCGTCGAAAAAGCCTTTGCGGACCGCTGAGGGGCGAGTGCGGCTTGATTAAGCCGCCGCCATCGCCGAGGCGGCCCGTTCCAGTTTCTGGACAGCATCTTCGACGCTGAAATCAAAGCTCGGCATGCTGGCCGAGCCCTCATAGACGATGTCACGGCCGAGATCCGCGACGGTGTCGCACAGCGCCACGAAGTTGTCGAAAGCAAGCTTGGCGATAAGTTCGAACGCCATCATCTCCCAAACGTTCGACCCCTGGTGCATTTGCCCCGACATCAGGGTCTTGACCGTGATTTCGGGGCACGCATCGTTCTTAAGGAACGCACCCAGAGCCGGAGCGATCGCGGCCGGGATCGCGATGGCGCCTTCGGGCCAGCTTTGGGCATAAGCGGCGCGTTTGAAGAGCTGGTCGGTGAGGAAGTGCTCATCGAGAACCGCTTTAACGTCGGCGTCCACGACAGCCTGGACGTAACAGCACGGGCGGACCTTCCCCTGGATGAACTGCATGCGCTTCTTGATGATGAGTTTGGCCGCTGACATGTTTTGATCGTCCTGCTGGGCCGGCAAACCGGCAATAATTCTGAATGGACGTTTTACGCCCTTAAGCTTTCAGAACCGCTGATCAAATACCTGCAATTGCAGATATCCCGGCGACCCCGCTTGACAGATTGGAGGAAAGTCGCGATCTCCTCGCCCGGATACATCGACTTACGCCGCCTCGGTTTGCGGCGAGTGAGCAAAGGGAGATTTGCGTCATGACCGACGTTACGATTACGTTCCCGGACGGCAAGGCCAAGAAGGTAGCAGGCGGAACGACTGGGCTTGAGATTGCAAAAGGCATCTCGCCCTCGCTTGCGAAGCGCACGGTTGCCATGCAACTCGATGGCGTCTTAACCGACCTTAACGAACCGATCCGTAAAGACGCTGCAATAAATTTCGTCTCGCGCACGGATGCACCGGCGCTGGAGCTGATCCGGCACGATGCTGCGCATGTGATGGCCGAAGCCGTGCAGTCGCTGTGGCCCGGCACCCAGGTCACGATCGGCCCGGTGATCGAGAATGGCTTCTACTACGACTTTGCCAAGTCGGAGCCGTTCCACCCTGACGATCTCGGCAAGATCGAGAAGAAGATGCACGAGATCATCGCCAAGAACGCGCCCTTCACGAAAGAGGTGTGGAGCCGCAAAAAGGCCAAGGACACGTTCGCTGCGATGGGCGAAGGTTTCAAGGTCGAACTGGTCGACGCGATTCCGGAAGATCAGGACGTCAAGATCTACAAGCAGGGTGACTGGTTCGACCTGTGTCGCGGCCCGCATATGACGTCCACGGGCGCGATCGGCAAGGCATTCAAGCTTCAGAAGTTTGCCGGCGCGTACTGGCGTGGTGACTCAAACCGCCCTCAGCTGCAGCGCATTTACGGCACGGCGTGGGCGACTGAGGAGGATCTCAAGGCCTACCTTCATCGGCTTGAGGAGGCGGAGCGGCGCGATCATCGCAAGCTGGGTCGCGAGATGGATCTATTCCATTTCCAGGAAGAGGCGCCCGGCTCGATCTTCTGGCATCCGAAGGGCTGGACACTCTTTCAGACGCTGATTGCATATATGCGTCGTGCCCAGCAGCGTGCCGGTTATGTCGAGGTCAATTCTCCCGACATGATGGAGAAGCATTTCTGGGAGCTGTCCGGCCACTGGGAGAACTACGGTGAAAACATGTTCACCACCGTTCTGCCCGATGAGCGCGTGTTCTGCTGCAAGCCGATGAACTGTCCCGGTCACGTCCAGATCTTCAAGCACGGCCTCAAGAGCTATCGCGATCTTCCGCTGAAGATTGCCGAGTTCGGCAAGGTTCACCGCTATGAACCGTCCGGGGCGCTTCATGGCATGCTGCGCGTGCGCCACTTCACGCAGGACGACGCGCACATTTTCATCACCGAAGATCAGATCATGGAGGAGTGCCTCAAGATCAACGATCTGATGCTATCCATCTATAAGGACTTCGGTTTCGAAGACATCTTCATCAAGCTTTCGACGCGTCCAGAGAAGCGTGTCGGCGCCGATCATCTTTGGGACAAGGCCGAGAAGGCATTGCAGGATGTGCTCGACGAGGTGACCAAGCGCTCCAACGGACGCATCAAGACGGCGCTGCAGCCAGGCGAGGGCGCCTTTTACGGACCCAAACTGGAGTATGTGCTCAAGGATGCCATCGGGCGCGAATGGCAATGCGGAACGACGCAGGTGGACTTCAATCTGGCCGGTCGTCTGGGTGCCTTCTACATCGACGAGCATTCGGAGAAGAAGACCCCGGTGATGATCCACCGCGCCATGTTCGGGTCTTTGGAGCGCTTCACCGGCATTCTGATCGAGAACTTTGCCGGTCACCTTCCGTTGTGGCTCGCTCCGCTTCAGGTCGTCGTGGCCACCATCACGAGCGAAGCGGACAGCTACGCCGCCGAGGTCGCCGATGCGCTCAAAGCCGCAGGCTTGCGAGTCGAGACGGATCTTCGCAACGAGAAGATCGGCTACAAGGTGCGGGAACACTCGCTGGCCAAGGTGCCGATCATTCTTGCGGTCGGTATGCGCGACGCGGAAGCCCGCAACGTCTCGGTGCGCCGCTTGGGCAGCCAGGAGCAAAAGGTGGTGTCGCTCGACGACGCTATCGCTGCCTTCAAGAACGAGGCGATGGCTCCGGATCTGCGATAGTCCAGGGCTCGGATGCGCATTAGTCGTCGTATTATCGGATAGTTGATCCCGCTGAATGACCCGTTCGGCGGGACCAATTTGTTAACGGCCTTAGCCAACTCTGCGGGTTCTGCGCCAAAGCGCCTCTGGCGCTGATGCGTTTGGGACACCACGTAAGTGCTAATCGTCGTGCTGGCCTAGATATCGTTTACCCGTGTCGGCTAATATGGCGGAAATTGTGATCCGCACCCGCGAGGGCTCCCTGATGAAGCTTAAGTTTTTTATCATTTTGGCCGTTGCATTCGCGGCGGTTGCGCCTATGCAACCCATTGAGGCCGTTGCCAAGTCGAAGGCCAGCAAGCCGCTGACTGGCGTTATCTACGGCAAGAAGCGGCGGGTTGGCGGATACAAGTATAGCTACGCTGACAGCATCAATACGCGCAAATTCACCGATCCGGCGTTGTCTGCACAAAGTCAGGGCCAGCCCTTCGACAACGGATTCTTCTTCGCGACGCCGACGATGCCCTATGGTGGGGACGCTCCCTACATGCATTAAGGGCATGCAGGGGCGTTTATCGTCCCTCGCCCCAAGTATATAGGCCGACCCCTGCGAGAACGAGGGTGGCCCCAACTGCGTCCGCCAGTGTGAACGCTTCGCCCAGTATTGCAACGGCGAGAGCGATGGTCACTAGAGGCGAGACCGTCGAGATCATCGCGACCGATTGCGGTGAGGACCGCGCCAACCCTGCATTGATTAGAAAGGTTGGCAATACGGTTGCCACCAGTGCGCAGCCCGCGGAGAGCGCAAGGAAGCGCGGCGGGGCGGAGAAGTCGCCGTGCCCGACGACGGCCTGATGCAAAATGCAGAAGAACGACGCCGTCGCCAGCGCGATTGACGTGAACAGCGCGCTGCCCAGCATCGGCAGAATGCGTTTCGCCAAAAGATGGTGAGAAGCGAATGTTATGGCGGCACCCAAAACGAGCAGCGAGCCCCAAATGGTGTCGTGCCCGCCTTCGGGCAGGTCGGCTGCGAAGACAAAGGCAAGCCCCGCGTAGGTAATCGCCGCCGCTCCCAGTCCCGTCAGCGTGACGGGTGGGCCGCCAAGCGCGGCGCCCAGGAACATGATGAAGACGGGATAGGTGAATAGAATGAGCCGTTCCAGCTGCGCGCTGATATATTGCAGGCCGGCGAAGTCGAATTGGGAAGCGACGTAGTATCCTAGAAAGCCCGTGACACATGCGAGTGCGACCGTCCGCGCTTCGACAGGTGGCGCGCCTTCTGCACGGCGCCTCTGCAGCGCCCACCAGCCGATGGCAGCATAGAACGGCATGGAAAAGATCATGCGCCAGGCGAGCATCAGCGCGGCATCCACACGGTCCTGATAGGCGAGCTTGATGAAGATCGCCTTGGTAGAGAACAGCGCGGCGCCACACGCGGAAAGCGCATAGCCGATGTAGCGTGAGCGGGATGACATGGGCGCTTGTTTACACGGGAGTTGCAAGGCTTGTCTCGTGTGGCGGCCTGACGCTGGGTGATGCTCTTTCTGCGGCCGGTCCGGTCGCGCATTTCGGCCGTAGGTGCCGTTCTGTTCGCTATCGTCGTCGGGAGCCAGCCCATGCTCGACGCAGCGGGGAAGGATGAAATCTACATCCGAGCGATATTGCTTCCCTTTCTGGTGCTCTTCGTTGGCTGGCCGCTGGCGCGCGCACTGAAGAGGTTGCGAACAAACAGTTGACCCTCCCTGCAGCAGGGAGGGTCAATCGACACGAGAACCGGAAGCGATCACAAGAACTATTAATGCCGGGGCGGCGGGGAAACGCTGAACGCGAGGTCCAGATCATCCTGGATATTCTTTGTCGCCTGCCGCCAGTCGGCCCCGGTACTCGGCAACTCTTCGCCTGACTCGACTGTTTCAGCGTTCGCGCGTTTCTGGGCCAGCGCCGGTTGGACGATCGCCGCGCGGATGGCTGATGGCGTCGGCCGGGCAGGCAAATGACACAGGCGTGTTGCGAGAGTTTGCAATTCATCCAAGATTGTTTCCCGGCGCAACTCATGCTGCAGCGATAAATTGCGCAACTCATGCAGCATCTGATCGTCGACTCGGCGGATCGCTTCCGCAAGCGCCCGCACCAAGTTCAGTTCCGACTTGGAGTTGTTCTCAAGCCGGGACAGCATCTCCTCTACGGTCTTGGTCATTCCGGTCATGTTAGGGTCCCCCTGGATCGACATTCTGAGTGGCCCCGCAATGCTCCTGGAGGTGCGTGATTCGAGTGGCGGAAAAAAGTTCTGGTTGGCCATGGGCTTATACTCGCAGCATGGGCATTGGCCGGTTGGCCTTCTCAAAGACGGATCATCCGCCATCCATTCATCTGCGATGCATTCCTCGGCAAACGCGGCTTTCGAAAAGCGCCATGCATGGTTAGATTGAAGCCGTTGAAAGTTAGTGCTTCAGGCGGGAGGTGGTCATGCGGATCTACGTTGTCTTGTTCGTGGCGATGCTGACGTGGTGGCCAGTGACACCATCCTTCGCCGACGCTCTCGTCGCCGATGGCGTCAAGGTCGATCTGAAGATCCCGGAAGGTTATTGCAGTCTTTCGCGCGATCATCCGGCGGAGAAGCCGCACTACGATCAGCAAGACCGAATGCAGGCGAAAATCAACGCGGTGATGCTCATAGCTCTGCCGTGCGAGGAGATTGCGGATGCACGTGCGGGCAGGCCTTGGAAGCGCTGGGTCATTTGGCTGCTCAACGGTCCACCAGGCCATCACACCAAGATCCCGCCAAACATGACGAGGCAGGTCGTTATAGAGCAACTGGCCCACGCGATGCCTACAGTCGATATCGACACAATAGGCAAGGACATCGGTGGTGTCGCGGCCAAGGAGGGGCTGGGAATAAAACTTCACACCATGAGCATGATCGGCAAAGACGACGTTGCTCTTTATACCGCTCAGGCCGCCAAGGTGTCTCGCGGAGACGCCGGCCGCGAGATAGCTGTCGTAACAGGCTGGGTTGCGATGGGTGGGCGGCTATTCACCGCCAACACGTACGCGGATCTGGAGGGCGTCGCGACGGTTGAAGGCCTGCTTGCGCAGGCCAAGACAATCATCAAGAGTTCGGCTGACAGCAGTGATGTTTTAAATTCCGAAGGGACAAAATAGGCGTCGCTGAGCCTGAACTTGCGGCAGTGCGCTTATGGCGCCGGCACCACACGAAATGCAGCGTGGCAGCTGGTGCAATTTGCCATGATGTCGGCAAGTGCCGTGAGGACCTCGCTGCGCGAAGCGGATTTCTCCGCACGCTCGGCCAAAACGTCAAACTTTTCGTGGGTGTTGAGGCTCATGGCGGTGAAGGCGAGGGGCGATTTCAAAGGCACGCTCAACGGGGCACCTTGAAGCATCTCCGCTCCGGCCCGTTTGGCGTTCTCATGAACGCCGTCGAGTTTGTTGGAAGCGAGCGATTCCGTAATTCCCTGGAGTGCTTCAAGATAGGTGCGCATTCCTTCCAGCATGTGGTTGCGCTCCGACTTAGTGAGAGCGATGGGAACGCGGCCATCTTCGTCTTCGGTTTGAGGCTGAGCCGGGGTGGTAGCCGGAGGTGGCGCGGCATTTTTCGAGGCGGCGTCCGCTAGCGCGCTGCCGACAAACATGGTGCTGACCAACAGCATGACGGTTACGAGGGTGCGCATGGCGTGAACTCTCCGATTGGCCGACGATGAGGTCGTGCGATGGAATCGATTGAATTTTGAAGCCCGAGTTGTGACTGTACGTTGACGCCTGTCATTATTGCGCTGGGGCGGCAAACTCAGTTGTGCATTCAATCCGCGACAAATTTGAAAAAAGTCGTCAGAGCTGATCCGCATCAAGCGGAAAAGCTCGTCGCCAACGTTCCCCTAGATGGGTGCGCTAATGAAGAACTCTGGCGATCCGCATCGGCGATCCCAAGGTGTTGAACGTGACACCGACTAAACAGAGGAGAGATCATTATGCGTAAAGCCAATCTCCAACTTGCGGCCGCTGCGCTTCTCGCGATTGCCGCGGCGGCGTCCACAGCGCTGGCGCAGGGCCAAGGGCCGGTTGCTAACGCGTGCAAAGATGACATTCCGAAAGTCTGTGCAGGCGTGACCCACGGCGGTGGACGCATGCGTAGCTGTCTTGAGTCCAACAAGGACAAGGTCTCGGAGGCTTGCAAGACGGCGCTCGACACTTATGGTCCTGGCAAGGGCATGGGACAGGGCGCTGCTAAGGGCGCAGGCAGCAACTAATAGTCGGAATGAACCTCTGGCGCGGTATCCTGGCGGGACCAATAAATCTTCGCTCCGCCAGGAAACGACGCTTACCTTGAAGTTTCGTAGCGCTCCTTAAGCTCTTGTGTACGTGCTTTGGTCAGCTCGGTTTTGCAACCGATGATATCGGCGCTCGCACCAGAACCGCCTTGCCAGAAGAAGGCGAGATGATCGACGCACTCTGCATCGCGAAAAGCAACCCAAGCGCGTTGGCTTGCACGGAGCGCGGCTTCCCAGCTCTTTGCGTCATAAGGCTTCTCCGACGCCATCCCCGGAATGGCGGCGAGGGCAGACCGATACGCCGCATTGAGTTCCTTATCGGCGGCGTCGAACTCCTTGTCGGCACAGACGTTGATTTCGGCGGTCGACATCGCATTTTGACAATCGATCTCAGCCTGCGCGCGGGCTCTTTCGACCGGTGACAACGTCGAGGCAACACAACTCACGGCGAGGCAAAATACAGCGGTGCGCGCGCGTCTCATCTGTCTCGTCCTTCAACGGCCGCGCATGATCATGCGCGAGGTATGGCTGAGTTGCCTCTAAGGGTGTTAGGCGTCTGACGCTGGCACCGACGGCGAAGAGTGCTCTGAACTACGCCAATCTCGAAAATTGACGATCTGCCCGTTGCGTTGTGACTCCGGCGACAGCAATTCCAGGAACAGCGGAACGAGTTCTTCGGGCGTGGGCAGATTGGCAGGATCCTCACCGGGAAAAGCCTTTGCTCGCATACTTGTGCGCGTAGCACCTGGGTTGACGAGGTTGGCGCGCACGTTTGTGCTCTCGATCTCGTGAGACCAGGTCTTCACCATGGCTTCGAGCCCCGCTTTTGAAGCTGCGTAAGGACCCCAATAGGCATACTTGCCGCTGGCCGCGCCTGAGGTGACGAAAACGGCTCGACCGGCGTCCGACTTCTGTAGCAGCGGATCGAGAGAACGGATCAGCCGCCAGTTGGCGGTCAGATTGATATCGATGGTCTGTGTCCAACCATCTTCGGTCACATGCGCCAACGGCGACAGCGGCCCAAGGATGCCGGCGTTGGCCACCAGAATGTCAAGCTTCTGCCAGCGCTGGTAAATGGTCGGACCGAGCTGGTCGATCTTGTCGCCCTTCTTGAGGTCGAGCTGCAGCAACGTTGCAGAACCGCCCAGCGCCTGGATCTCATCGTCAAGGCTTTCCAGACCCGGCAGCGAGCGGGCGGTGATGATGACGTGCGCGCCGGCCTTTGCCAGTCCCAGCGCAACAGCGCGGCCGATGCCGCGTGAGGCGCCAGTGACAAGTGCAAGACGATCTTTGAACGGCGGGGTCATCAATTTGGTATCCGGAAATCGACTTCGTTTCGATTAGCCGACTTCAGCCAAAAGCGAGAGCTGCTTGGGCAAAGCCTCGCCAGCCTGGTCGGTGAGGTCGGTTGGGTACTCGCCCGTGAAGCAGTGGTCGGTGAACTGAGGCGCGCGTGCGTCTCGTGCTTCCACGCCGATGGCACGATAGATGCCATCGACCGAAAGGAATGCGAGGCTGTCGGCGCCCATGAACTGACGCATACCTTCCAGATCGAGGTTGGCTGCGAGAAGGTCCTGCTTGCGGGGCGTATCGATGCCGTAGAAATCGGGATGAGTGATTGGCGGAGAGGAGATCCGCATGTGGACCTCGCGGGCGCCGGCCTCGTACATCAACTGCACGATCTTTTTCGAAGTCGTGCCGCGGACTACGGAGTCGTCGACCAGAACGATGGAGTTGCCGCGGATCACCGAGGCGTTGGCGGAGTGCTTGAGCTTCACGCCGAGCTGACGGATGCGCTGCTCAGGTTCGATGAAGGTGCGCCCGACGTAGTGGTTGCGGATGATGCCAAGCTCGAACGGCACGCCACTCTCTTGTGAAAATCCGATGGCGGCAGGAACGCCGGAGTCCGGAATAGGGACGATAACGTCAGCTTTTGCGGGCGCTTCACGCGCGAGCTGGATGCCCATCTGCTTACGGATGTCGTAAACAGTGCGACCGCCCACGACGCTGTCCGGGCGGGAGAAGTAGATGTATTCGAAGATACATGGACGCGCTGGGCGTTTGGGGAAGGGGCGGTGGCTTTCGATCCCCTGATCGGTGATGACGACGACTTCGCCATTCTCGACTTCGCGCAGGAACTCCGCACCGACCATATCGAGGGCGCAGGTCTCCGATGCAACCACATAAGATACACCGAGACGGCCGATAACGAGCGGACGAATACCGATCGGGTCGCGCGCAGCGATCATGACGTCGTTGGTCAGGCATACCAGCGCGTACGAGCCTTCGACCTGACGGATGGCATCGACGAGCCGTTCGACGACGCGGCGCTTCTTGGAGCGCGAAAGCAGATGCAGGATGACTTCTGTGTCTGAGGTCGACTGACAGATAGCGCCGGAGGAGATCAGCTCACTGCGCAGGGTGAGCGCATTGGTGAGGTTCCCGTTGTGGGCAACGGCGAAGCCGCCTGTGTCGATGTCGGCGAACAGTGGTTGTACGTTGCGCAGCATCGCCTCGCCGGTTGTCGAGTAGCGGACGTGCCCAACCGCCATCCGGCCTTTCAGGCGCGCCAGAACTTCCGAGCGTGAGAAATTGTCCCCGACCAGTCCCATCCGCCGCTCAGAATGAAAATGGCGGCCATCGTAGCTAACGATGCCCGCCGCTTCCTGGCCGCGATGCTGAAGAGCATGCAGGCCCAGCGCTGTGAGAGCAGCAGAGTCCGGGTGGTTAAAAATGCCAAAGACGCCGCACTCTTCCCGGAGCCGGTCGTCGCCAAAGCGCGTGAAGGTCAGCCCGTCGATCTGGACGGAGGGCGGCTCGTCGTGGCCAGGTCCTTCACCGGTAACGGTCTTGACGGTCATGGGGCACCTCCCGCTGCTCGCTAGCCGCTTCTACGCCCGAAGACGCGGCTGGGGCAAGATGCCCGATCAGAAGACCCGATGGATAACGGGGGAGGGGATCAGGCTTTGCGCGCGAGGCAGATATAATAGCGCTGGTCGCCAAAGGCCAGGGCGACGAACCGTCTCTCCGTTCCCAGCGAGCCTTGCTGGTCGCCTGAGGGGGTCGCCGACGGATTGGTCAGCGAGGAGGGGGCATACTGAACGAGGATGGAACGGATCGTATTGCCGGTACTCTTGATGTAGGGGAGCGTCGCCGCGTTACGGACCCACGGGAAATGCGCTTCCTCATTGGGCTGGAACGACTCGTAGAACATGTAGGGAATTACAATCAGGATGAAGCCGCGCACCACGCCGAACAGAAAGCCCAATACGCGGTCAACCATGCCGACCCGGCTATCGAGGATGGCGTCGGAGACGCGGGCGGTGATGAGATGCACGATGATCAGAACGATCAGAGCGGCGACGAGGGCGACAACAGCGAGCGCGATCTGGGGCGGCAAGCCTGTTTGAGCGGCCACGTCAGCCGACAGTTCTTTCTTCGTGAAGAAGATCCAGGCGCCGACGCTTGCCGCGGCAATCCAGGACAGGATCGACAGTACCTCGCGTGCCAGCCCCCGGTACATTGCGAGAAGGCCCGATATGAAGCAAACCGCAAGGACTGCGGCGTCGAGGTAGGTCAGGCTGGAGCCGTCCATAAGCGGCATTCCCTCTATTGGTCGTTACCCCCCGGGCCCGCCCCACCGGTTCGGTCCGGCCCGATACGGCGTTTCCTGAATTACTTGTTAACCGTCAGTCGCATGTCAGGGCCGTTTCGGCAAGCAACTTGACGTGTGAGAGCCTTGAGAGCCGCAACTTCAATCCTGACGTATCCGCCTCGCCCGATTCCGGCAAGATTGCTTGGCCGAAGCCGAGCTTCGAAGCCTCTTTCAGCCGTGCGGTCTGCAACGAGGCGGCGCGGACTGCGCCTGACAAGGAAACCTCGCCGAAGTAGACGGCGTCTCGCGGCAGGGCAACATTCGATATTGACGACACAAGGGCGGCCGCAGCTGCGAGATCAGCTGCGGGTTCAGCTATCTTTAGACCGCCAGCGACGTTGAGATAGACGTCGTGGCCGGAAAAAGACATTCCCGCTCGCGTCTCTAGAACGGCGAGCAGCATAGACAACCTATTGGTGTCCCAGCCAACAACGGCGCGCCGCGGAGTGCCGAGCCCGGATGGTGCAACAAGCGCCTGGATCTCGACAAGCAGTGGACGCGTGCCCTCGACACCCGCAAAGACGGCTGCGCCCGGCGCCGCTGAGTCTCGATCGCCCAAAAAGAGCTCCGACGGGTTGGAGACCTCGCGCAGCCCGCCCGACACCATTTCAAACACACCGATCTCGTCGGTTGGACCGAAGCGGTTCTTCACCGCGCGCAGGATCCGGTAGGGATGTCCCCGGTCGCCTTCGAAATAGAGCACGGTATCGACCATGTGCTCGATGACCTTGGGTCCGGCGATTTGTCCGTCCTTTGTGACGTGACCGACCAGCAAGACGGCGCTGCCAGCCATCTTGGCGTATCGGATGAGTGACTGTGCCGCCGCCCTTACCTGGCTCACTGTGCCAGGCGCCGCGTCGAGAGTATCTGCCCATAAGGTTTGGATCGAGTCGATCACAACGAGATCAGGCGGCTTGCCCTCGGCCAGCGTTGCCAGAATGTTGGATAGGTTGGTCTCCGAGGCGAGACCCACGGGAGCCTCGGCCAGCCCTAGACGTTCGGCTCGTAAGCGAACCTGCGCGATCGCTTCCTCGCCTGAAAAATAAAGTGCGCGACGGCCTGCACAGGCGAGGTTGGCTGTGAGTTGGAGCAAGAGCGTCGATTTGCCGATGCCGGGCTCGCCGCCGATCAGCATCGCAGAGCCCGGGACGACGCCGCCACCGGTCACGCGATTCAACTCTTCAATTCCCGTCGAGAAGCGTGGGGCTTCCTGGGTTGATCCCTTAAGAGTTTCGAGCTGCACCACGCGGCCCTTAGCGCGGGCAGACACGCCTGAGCCAGGAGGAGGGCCAGCATCCGTCTCCTCGACAAGTGTATTCCACTCACCGCATGCTGCGCATTTGCCAGCCCACCGAGAAGCTGTCGCTCCACACGATTGGCACACGTAAGTGTTGCGCTGCGGCTTGGCCATTGGGCTCAGTTCCCCGCGTCGTTTTCGATGTAGCGCCGCGAAAAGCGCGGGCCTAGCCTGGTGAGGATCTCGTAGCCGATCGTTCCGGCTGCGTAGCCCGCGTCTTCGATCGTCAGACCTGCACCAAAGAGCACCGCATCGTCTCCCGCCGCCACCGAGCCCGCTGGGAGATCGGTGACGTCCGCGGTGATAAGATCCATAGAGACGCGGCCAACGATAGGAACCTTATGTCCAGCTACGAGAACATGACCGCACGCTTTATCGTCGTTTGAACTTGCCGAGCGGGGGATGCCATCGGCATAGCCGGCGGCAATCGTGGCGATGCGACTTGGACGTTTAGCCCGCCAGCTTGCGGCGTAGCCGACGCTCTCTCCAGGCGCCACGTCGTTGACCGCAAGGATGCGCGCTGTCACGGTCAGGATAGGGGCGACGGGGGCCGCGTTCGAGAGGCTGGCCTGACCGCCATAGAGCGCATAGCCGGGCCGCACGAGATCGAAGTGATAGGCCTTGCCCAGCATCAGACCATCGGATGCAGCCAGCGAACGCGGTTTGCCTGCAAAAAGCGTCGAGAGCGTTTCGAATGCTAGAAGCTGATCGCGGTTCTTGGGATCGACGGGGTTATCGGCGCAGGCGAGGTGGCTCATCACCAGCTTGACGTCGACACCTGTTAGAAGCTTCTGGTTGCTCGCAAGCCGGCGTGTATCGCGTGCCGTTAGCCCGAGCCGGTTCAATCCACTGTCGATGTGCAGTGCACACGGCAGCGAATGTCCCGTCCGCGTTCCCAACTGCGCCCAGCTCTCGACCTCGGAGAGTGTTGACAGGACGGGGCGCACATCTGCTTGCGCGAAGCTTTGCGCGGAATTAGGCAATAGGCCGTCAAGAGCGTAGATGTCAGCTTCAGGCGCCAGGCCGCGAGCCTCGAAGGCTTCGCTTGGAGTGGCGATGAAGAACGTGTTGCATCCCGCGCGCACCAGCGCTGGGATGACGCGTTCCGAGCCTAATCCATAGGCGTTTGCTTTGACGACCGCCCCGCACGAGGCGGGATGGACAAGATCCGCCAGCCGCTTCCAATTGCGCGCCAACTGATCGAGATTGATCGTCACGCACCCCGTCGTTCCGGTGGCTCTAGGAGAAGAGGCGGCAAAATCGCTAGATTTTGAACGAGGCATTGAGAGCGCCACTCGGCATCAACCTCCCCTTGAGATGGCTGCGATCGTACCAGACCCGCTTTCGCCCCCCTTCCCCCTGAGGCGTCGTGGAGGGCGACAAAAGAATTGAGGCGACGAGCCTCAGGGCACTACCGAAAAAGATTACTCACGGCATTACACGACTTGCAGTCCTGACGTTCAATCAGGCTTGCGAATTGCGTTTTCAGGCGACAGGCCCCTGTGAGTGCGAGTCACGATGGCTGAATTCTTCTTTTTGGCGACTGCGAAGATCATGGTGGGCTTGACAGCTCCGGTTTCCAGCATGGCGTCATTCATGACCGCGATCGTGTCTATCCACGCGCGATCAGTCTCATTTTCTGGGTCAAAATTGTGGCCGTAGCCACGTTCCACGAAAACGTCCTCGAAACCGCCGACGCCGACAAAATGCGTGAATGAGAAATTATCACAAAGCAGGGGCAGAATATCCTCTGCCCGAATTCCTTCGAATCCTGTTTTGGAGCAATCGTGGTTCAGATACGGATCGATCGTCTTGTTGAACTGATGATTGAATTTGTATTTCTGAGGAAGGATCGACCACAGCCGGTTCATAATTTCAAGCGTTTCGGGCCACCGCATGTGGCCGTTGCGGCCGATGATGTCGACAATGGGAAAGACGCCCTCTGGTTCCATATTGCGGTTGATGAACGCAAATAATTTTTCTAACTCGACGATATGGTGCAGCGTGTGTTGCGCCATGATGCCGGCAAAAGTTTCATTCGGCTCCCATTCGTTGACGTCGACAATTTTGAAGTCAAAGTAGTCCTCAAGCTTCTTTTCATGGACGAGTTTCTTTGCGCGCTCCATTCGCACGTCTGCAAGTTCGGTCGCCAAGAACTTGAAATCACGAAAGTCCGTTTTGAGTATATTTTCAGCAATGGCCACTTCGATTTGTCCATCACCGCAACCGATGCTCAAGATCTTTCTACCCGACCCTGTAGCTTGGCACGCCCCGATGAATGCCTCGCTGTAGATGTCATAGATTGATCGCCGACCAAAAACATCCTCCAGCTTTGGCTGTAGGTAGGTACGGCTCCAATACCTGTAGATATCAGGTAGCTTCTTCAATTTTTCCTTGTTGGCATATTGGAGCTTCTGTTGCTCTATGCGGCGCTCGTATTCGTTCGCGCCGCCACCGTCGTTTGCCCGTTTACGAAAGGCGCCGAGAAAATCCCGCATCTGAGAGTGTCTCCAATAATTCACTAAGATTGCTCACCAGCGAGCGACTGTCCTTGATGATTTTTTTTGTAGGAGACGACAAGGCCGCGGAAGATACGCCCAGAAACTCTAAAACCTTCTGCCGGTCGGTCCCTTCCGTGTCAACGAGGTCCTCATAAACTACCCCGATACTACGATGCTTGGCGTAAATCTCGCGCGCAATGTTTTCGCGTCGTTCGACATCCTGAAAATACTGGATAGCGTCGGTCGCGTTGGCTTTGAAAGGTTTGATCTCTGGAATGTCCTTTTCGTCATGCACGAAGGTGACGTTGGTTTGCTGAAGAACCACGCTGTGCGAGATGAATTGGTCGAGAAGATTTCTTCTAATGAGATGGATGATCTTGATGTCGGTGTCGTCGATGATGATGTCGGTATATGGTTTGTAATCGTCTTGAAGCGACTCGTCGGTTTTGTACTTGAAGCCGCACGCCGATTTTCCCTGAGTATCAAATAGAATGCTCTGGATGAAGCGCTCGGGTGAGTAGCGCATGAGGTCACCAAGGGCCTTTGCATACTCGAGGTTCTCGTTATCGTTGCCACGCTTTTCACGATATTCTCCCCATATGGGGCCAGGTAGTTCATCGTTATTAAATGGACGCAGGACCTCACCGTGGGCGAGGATGTCTGGATGCGAGCGCAGTAGCGACAATAAGAAGGTGCTTCCCGTCCGCGCGGCGCACGAAATGATAAATTTGGAATCCCTCAAGAAGAGCTTTGGTTTGGCCCGGGATCTGACATGATGGGAAGGGCCTTGTCTCTTAAGGCCCAGTTTAGGCAACCGCATTATGCGCTCCCTGGCTGGTGATCGTGTGTCCGAGTTCACTCAAGAGCGGAAGAACGGACAAATGTGCTGCCGCTTAGCCACAATACTTTGGCGGACGCAAGTGCTCGCGGTCAACTCTGACGGCAGTTTGGCGTGCCTCCGCTGGGGATTAAACGCCTACGGCTTAATTTGGGGAATGGGGCATCACCTTTCGGGCAGCATATAGTCCCTGGCGAGGTTGCCAAAGCGGGTAAACTGGCCTTCGAATGCCAGCTCCACGGTGCCGACGGGGCCGTGGCGCTGCTTGCCGATGATCACTTCGGCTTTGCCCGAAACCTGGCTCATCTTGGCCATCCAATCTGCAAATTCGGGGGTACCTTCGGAGGGCTTGGTGCGCTCAACGTAGTATTCCTCTCGGAACACGAACATCACGACGTCAGCGTCCTGTTCGATCGAGCCCGATTCACGAAGGTCGGAGAGCTGCGGCCGCTTGTCCTCGCGGGTTTCCACCTGACGCGATAGCTGGGACAGCGCGATGATTGGAACCGCGAGCTCCTTGGCGAGCGCCTTGAGACCGGTCGTGATTTCGGTGATCTCCTGAACGCGGTTGGCATCCCCCTTCTTCGAGCCAGCCAACAGCTGAAGGTAGTCGACGACGAGCAGGTCCAGGCCGTGCTGACGTTTCAATTTTCGCGCGCGTGCCGAAAGCTGAGCAATGGTGATGCCGCCCGTCTGGTCGATGAAGAGGGGAATACGTGACATCTCAGCGGCCGTCTCCGACAATCGCCGAAACTCTTGTTCGTCAATCATGCCACGGCGGATCTTTTCCGATGAGATCTCAGCCTGCTCAGCGAGAATACGTGTCGCGAGCTGCTCCGACGACATTTCCAGCGAGAAGAAGCCGACGATGCCGCCGTTGGTAACCTGGGGCAGGCCATCAGGGCCCAACTCGGTCGTGTAGGCTTTGGCAACATTATAGGCGATGTTTGTTGCGAGCGCCGTTTTGCCCATCGAGGGACGGCCTGCGAGGATGATCAAGTCGGAGCGCTGCAAGCCGCCAAGTTTGTGGTCGAGATCCGACAAGCCCGTCGACGCGCCCGAAAGATGCCCGGCACGTTGGAACGCGCTGTTGGCCATGTTGATGGCGGTCACGAGCGCGCTTTGGAAGCTCTCAAAGCCCTGGCCGTATTTATTCTGCTCTGCAAGCGAGTAGAGACGGCCTTCTGCCTCCTCGATCTGCGACCGTGGAGATTCATCGATCCCGCTATCGTAAGCGGTGTTGACCATATCCTCGCCGATGACGATCAGCGCGCGGCGGGTTGCAAGATCATAGATCGTGCGGCCGTACTCGGCGGCATTGATGACCGTCGTTGCGTTGGCAGCCAGGCGTCCGAGGTACTGGGGAACGCTGGTATTGGCATCAATCGGCTCTGCGTTCTCGAAGAACGATTTTACGGTCACGGGCGAGGCGAGCTTGCCGGCGTGAATGAGTGTGGCGAGCGTTTCGAAAATCCGGGCGTGCAACGGATCGAAGAAATGCGCTGGGGTCAGGAAGCTCGACACACGGTCGAGGGCTTCGTTGTTGACCAGGATGGCGCCGAGCAGAGCCTGCTCGGCTTCGAGATTGTGAGGGGCTTGGCGAAACGACAAGGGCTCATCGGCCTTGGCCGCTTCGCGGAGCTTTTCTGTGAGGAGGACTGCGGGATTTGCCATGAGGGGACCCTAGCCGATTCCGAATCGAGCTTCTCGCTGATTGGCGGCCGAACCGGGGCAATGTCCCCGGTTTGCACATGGCAGGGTGGGGTTTGGTAGTTTTCGATTGCATGAGGGAGAATCACTCCCGATGCGCGAGTCATGTGTTGCTGCAACTCAAGTCTTGGCTGATTTGGCTCCTGTTTTGAGCGGTTGAAGAGGGAGTTCCGGAACAGGTCTCAGTGTAACAGGAGACGTAGTCGCAAGGCGGCGCTCGGCCTCCAGCATGTAGTCGCGAGTAATGGGAACGGCGTTGATGTCCTTTACGAGCTGGACCTGGAACACCATCAGATCCTGATAACGGAAAGCTGCCTCGCAGCCCGCGAGATAGAACTCCCACATGCGCACGACCTCTTCGCCGGCAAGTTCGACGGCTTGGGCGCGGTGGTGTAGGAAGCGTTCGCGCCAAGTCCGTAGGGTATAGGCGTAGTGAAGGCGAAGGATCTCGATGTCGCTGACACGCAATCCTGTGTTCTCGATTGCCGCAGTGACCTCCGAAAGGGATGCTAACGAGCCGCCAGGAAAGATCCATTTGGCGATAAAGGGATTTGTGGGTGCAGGCCCGTCGAGGCGGCCGATGGCGTGCACGAGCGCCACACCATCTTTCTTCAGAAGTCGAGTGATGTTCTCAAAGAATGTCTTGTAGTTGGACGAACCGACGTGTTCGAACATACCGACCGACACGATGCGGTCGTACTCGCCTTTGACTGAGCGATAATCGTCGTACGCGAACACTGTCTCCCCACGCCGGGGCGGAATGTGCTCCATGGCGGAGCGCAGTTGAGATTGGGATAGGGTGATGCCCTTGACGCGCGCATCGCTCACTGTGGCAAGGTAACGCGCAAGACCTCCCCAGCCACAGCCAATATCGAGAACGTCGAGCCCGGGCTCCAACAGAAGTTTGGATGCAATGTGCCGCTTCTTTGCAGCTTGCGCGTCTTCGAGCCGCGTGATGCCGGGGGGATAGTAGGCGCAGGAATACTGCCGGTCGGTGTCCAGGAAGAGATCGTAGAAGCGCTGATCGAGATCATAGTGATAGCTCGCATTGCGGGCAGAGCGTTCTTCAGGATTGTTCTCGTTTATGCGCCGCTTCAGTCGCCGCAGTTTGGCAAACGCCTGGGCCCAGCCGGGCAGGGGATGCTTGGCCATATTCCGCATCGCAAGCTCGATGAAATCATAGATCGAGCCGCGATCCATGGTGAGCGTGCCGTCCATGTAAGCTTCGCCAGCGATGAGTTCAGGGTCGCGAACGAATTGCCACTGGGTGCGCAGGTCGGTGAAGTGGATGGCGACGTGGCGACCGCTTCCATCTCCAAAGTCGAAACTGCGATCTTGATGATCTCGGACTGTGAGGCTGCCTTCCGTGATGACCTCGCGCAGCATTCGCTTCAAAGGGGCAAACATGGACCAGCTCCGATCTCCCCCAATGCACAACACTTACAGCTAACTTAAGTTGCCGCGCGCGGGTCTGCAATTCACGAACGCGCGCTTGCAAGTCGAAGTCTCCAGAGGCCCAAAAAAACGGAAAGGCGCCGATGGCCTCGCGGCATACCGGCGCCTTCTCGTCGTTGCGAGCGGTCGTCTGGCTCAGAAGCGACCGCCGATTAACTCTTACTCGCCTTCCGCAGGAGCAGCGCCTTCTTCGAAGGCTGCTTCCGGGTTGAAAGTCTCAAGCTCAAGCTTCTCTTCCTGAACGACGGAGACGTTTTCGCCGCGGGCCTGCTTATCGGCCTCGTCCTGCGAGCGCGCGACGTTCAAGGTGACCGAGCAAGACACTTCGGGGTGCAGCTCGATGCGGCAGTCGTGAAGGCCGAGCGCCTTGATCGGCTTGTCGAGCTGCACCTGATTACGGTTCACGGTAAAACCGCCTTCGGTGATCGCCTCGGCGATGTCGCGCGTTGAGACCGAGCCATAGAGCTGACCGGTGTCGCCTGCAGAACGGATCAGCACGAAGCTCTGCTTGTCCAGCTTCGCGGAAACCGCCTCAGCTTCCTTCTTGTGTTCGAGATTTGCAGCTTCGAGCTGCGCGCGGCGGCCTTCGAATACCTTCTTGTTTTCTTCCGTGGCGCGCAGCGCCTTCTTCTGCGGCAGTAGGAAGTTGCGTGCGTAGCCGTTCTTGACGTTGACGATATCGCCCATCTGCCCCAAGTGGCCGATGCGCTGCAGCAGGATGACTTGCATGGTCTCTTCTCCTTCAAGTGTCGTTTATGCGTTTGGATCGTGGATCTGTGAGTTGGGCTTTTTCGGTTGCTATCCAGAGGGCGGGGTTGGCCCTCGGTGCGCTGCCTTGCGATAGTGAAATGCCGTCTCGGCGAGCCCAATGAGCGCCAGGATCAGCATTGCGTGCTTGGAAAGAATGAGCAGGCCGACATAGGTCGTGGCGAGGATGAATCCGCGCCAGGGCGAGCCACGAGTTACGTGATGTAGAACGGCCAAACCGAGGAGGGCAAAGGCGAGACGCAGTGCGCTTGCAACACCGTCACTGAGGAGCCACATGCGATCGCCTGTGTAACTCAAGGCCGTTGCAGCAACGAGCAATAAGGCGCTTCCCATAGGCAACTCGAGTTTGGAGAAGTCTGGCCATGGTCGGGGCAGCCGGCCAGAGGCCAGCGTCACTCGTCCGGCAAGCCACAAACTGGCGAGCAGCTTGATCATCAGCGCTAGCGCAATTGCGCCGGGCAGGCTGGTGACGAAGTAGGTTGTCAGTTCGTCAATTTGTTTGTCACCCAGGGCCTCTGCGCCACCGGGCATGCCTGCAAGCGATTTCGCGAAACTCTCAATTTCGGGACGCACTGCCTTGGTCAGGCTTTCGATGTCGGCGCCTTGAGCTGCGAGGTAGGCAAAGGAGAACAGACCGGCAATGAGGGCTGCGGTGACGACCACCCGACCGATCGGATACCAATGAGCGACGCCGTCGACTTCGCGCGACATCAGAGTCAGGCGCGTCAATGCAATGGCAGGCAAGACTTCGCTCGCGGCGTAAGCGAGAGCGGTCAGCGGCGTCGACAGGATTAGGATGAGCGCGGTGGCGGAAGCGGCGGCGACGAGCAGCGGCAGAAAGCCAAGGCCAAGGCCCGCGAGATAAAGCGGGAAGGGCGTCAACAGGAACATCAGCAGCCGCGAAAACATAGGCCCCGTGGTCGCCGATGCAAACACGGTCGCCGAGATTAGCCCGGCGGCAAGGCCAAGAAAAATGGATTGCGGTGTCATTGTCCTGCTGTCCCGCTTTCGCGGTTAGAACGGGCGGTCCCGTCCAACTGTTGTTGAAGAGAAACGAGGAGCAAAGCAGTCGGCCTGTGATGCTCCTCGCTATTCGTCTTATTTGATTACGTAAGGCAGCAGACCGAGGAAGCGAGCGCGCTTGATGGCGCGGGCCAGCTCACGCTGCTTCTTGGCCGAAACGGCCGTGATGCGCGACGGCACGATCTTGCCGCGCTCGGAGACGTAGCGGCCAAGAAGGCGCACGTCCTTGTAATCGATCTTCGGCGCCGCATCGCCCGAGAACGGGCAGGTCTTACGACGGCGCTGGAAGGGTCGCCGCGGTGCGCCGCCGCCGGAGGTCTGGATCTCGCTCATGGATTAGCCCTCCGAGCCGGTGTTGGAATCGCGCGGCCCGCGGGGGCCGCGAGGTGCGCCATCGCGCGGGGGACGATCGCCGCCCTCACGCGGAGGACGCGAGCGGAAAGTCGAGCCTTCGCCGCCGCGGTCGCCGCCACGAAATCCACCCTCACGCGGAGGACGGTCGCCACGCGGGCCGCCGAAGCCGCCGCGACCGCCGCCGAAGCCGCGCTCGGGCCGATCATCGCGATCCTGCTTGCGCATCATGACCGAAGGTTCGGTTTCCAGCTGTTCGACGCGCACGGTCATGAACCGGATAACGTCGCCGTTGATCCCCATGCGCCGTTCCATTTCGGCGACGGCGGCAGGTGCTGCGTCGATGTTGAAGAAGGCGTAATGGGCCTTGCGGTTCTTCTTGATCTTGAAGGCGAGGGTCTTAACGCCCCAATATTCCTGCTTGCTGACCTTGCCCTGACCTTCTTCGATGACGCCGATGAATTCCTTCATCAGTGCTTCGACCTGGGCTTGGGTCACATCCTGGCGTGCCAGGAAAGTATGCTCGTAGAGCGGCATACGCGTGGCCTTTCGTTTTTGACGTATTTGCAACTGGGTCTGCCAGTTGTCCCCCGAAGGCGCAAAGCCCTGTCGAGCCCGAGAAAGGCCCAATCTGGTACTCTAGAGGAGAAGACACTGAGGGACGGAATTTTCTCAAATTCCTCCGAGAGTTATGGAATAATCCATACAACTCGGCCCCCGATCAGCCTCCTACCGTCGGGTGAAGTGGCTGCTTATACGCGAAAATCGCTTTCTTGCAAGGGGGAGGAGGGGAATCGGCCAAGTGGGTATTAAACCCTGGTTTTCGTCCCGCTCAGCTCGGGCTTCCGGTCTGGTGCTAACGCGAGGTTTGCGCCGTCATCGAGGTTAGTCGATAAAGCCAATAAGCCGCGATGAAAGTAGCAAGATGACTTTTCTAGACCAAATTCCCTGGTGGGTGTTGATTGCCGCCGCCCTGACCCTCGGCTTGGCGCCGTTCGTGCCTGAACCTCACATCGTGGAGAAGTTGCGAATGCTGGCGCAGGGCACTCTGCGGCGCCCCATTGACGTGTTTGATCTCGTCCTGCATGCCACGCCGTTTGTGCTGCTTGCGGCTAAGGTCATGCGAACAGTGATGGCGCGCTGAGCTTCCTCAGGCGGGGCTCGGTCGAGCTTAGTTGACGTCAATAAGCTTCGCGTCGAGCAGCCTGCGGTGGAAGTCGAGAACGGCGGCGCGACGCTTGCAGAAAAAGTAGTGCCCCTGGCAAAGCTTCATCAGGTTCAGCCGGGCGAGATGAGAATCCGTCAAGGGCAGGCGAGCGCTGCGGGCGATGATTGAGCTGAGATAGGGCACATCAAGAATGTCGTGGTCGGGAAGTTCCAGCGGTGTGTATCCGATCGCGTCGACGACGTAATACGTGACGAGCTTTGCAGGTCTGCTTCCTCTCGCTGAAGCGCTGGGTGGGAGAAGCTTCTCACTCTCGGGCACTTCTCTCGTGATCAGTGGCTGGTGGTCGCCATAGCGTATGATTACGAATTTTTCGCGTGGGAAGCGTTTTGCAAGTTCGCTCTTAAACGCATCGTAATCCCATTTTGCGATCATCATTCTGCGCAAATACTCATTCATGTCCGCGCTGTTTTTGTTCGCTGGTTGCGGAACGTCGATCTCCGGTGACATTTTATAGTCATAGGGATGATGAGTTGCGTTGGTCAGGACATAGACCATCACGCGCTGAGCGGGCGACGTCTTGAACGTGGTGGCAAGATACTTGATGACGTTGCCATAGTAGAAGGAATCCCGTTCGAAGTAGCTCTTAGCGCCTTGCGCATCGGCATCGAAAAAGTCTTTGAACCCGATTGACTTGTAAAAGGGTCCGCTGACGACGAAGTTGGAGCGCATCGTGTAGAACGTCGCGGTTTGATATCCACAGCGAGCAAAACTCTGCGGAACGGACTCCTTTATGCGGCCGCGCATGAGGGCCTGAGCGAAACGGCCCGCCCTTCCGAATGAATAGGTGGAGATGCCCGACAACAGGCTGAACTCGGTCAGCCAAGAGCCTCCACCGTATGTTTCAACGCCGAGTTTGTGCAGCTTTCCGTCGAACGATACGAAGTAGGGGTCGAGCGCGCGATCATAGGTGATCGACGGAAAGAGCGACGGCGGAAAACCGCTCTCCTGATGGATCAGGATTACGTGCGGCGCGTTGCGAGCAACTACGCAAGGGCCCCCAAGATGGAATGGGTTGCGCAAGGGCTTTTTTGGCTGCGAAGCATCCAGAAGCGGCCCTCTTTCAACAATAGCGACCGCGTCGTCTATTGTGTGGAAGAATACGGTCAACGGAAAGCGTTCCATCGCCGAGTAGATGCGCTGGTATGGACCGCCGGACGTAAGCCATGCCGCTACCACGGCGCAGATTAGACACAAAGCAGCATGTCGAAAACCTATTTTGACGCGATCCCTGCGCCAGCCGTAGACGCCAACTACCGTTGCGAGTGTGAACCCAAGAGCGATCAGAAACGCGTAATAAGTATATCCAGAAATGAGAAAGCGGATCGTGTCCCTCGAGCCAAGGTAGAACCATATGTCATAGGCGTGTAGCGGCGCCGCCAGATACTCAAACATCTTGCGTGAAACTACGACAATGACGGCGGTTAGGGCGAGAGCGAGCAGAATCGAAAATTGAACCCGACGCGAAATCAACATAATTGTCGCCGCAATCACGCTGGTGTTGGCGAGGGTCTCGATAGGCATCAACGCATACGCGTTCTCATGCCTGATTAGGTAAATAAGGAAGATAAGCAGCGAAGCTGCGGTCAGAGCGGGGTAGACGTGCGTGCGCGTTAGCCGGATCGGCAGCGCCAATTGAAACCTGTTCACGATTGGCCCCCCGCAGTCACGTGCGTCCCGAATGAATCAGATGGGCTCAATGTTATAGATAGTCGGATGTCTGACTAGGGGAGATGCCATTACTGTTGCGTAAGAACGCAAATGCAATTCTTCCTCGGAGAGGCAGCAGAAGCCTTGCATTCAGTGAATGTCCACCAGGCCCGCATCTACGAGACGGCGTTGGAAATCGAGCACTGCCCTTTTGTCCCCACAACTGTAGTACAGGCCAGCGCAGTGGTGCATCAAATCCAGGCGCGCGGTATAATCATCCGATGCCGGAAGTCTGGCAAAGCTCGTGATAACCGAGCTCAGGTAGGGCACTTCGAGAATTTCATATTCAGGGAGGGGCGGCGGTTCCATGCCGATGGCATCAACCGTATAATAAGTAGAAAATTTGTCGGAGCGAGCCAGTTCGAAGGACTTATCCGCATTAGCCCTAGCATCGATTTCTTGAATTTCAGGCAAATCGAGCGTCAGGAAGGGCTGATGATCGCCGTAACGCACAATTAGGAACCTCTCGTTGGGAAAGTGCGCTCTTAGTGACGTCAGAAGGGCATCATAGTCGCGCTTGGCAATGAGCATTCGACGCAAATATTCGTTCATTTCTGGGCTGTTTTCCGCAGCATTCTGATGGAGGTCCAATTCTGGCGCCATAGCAGAGTTGTACGGGCTGTGTGTCGCGCTTGTGAATACATACGCGAATACTCGACGGTTTGAATGCGCGGCGTTGTCAACGAGATACTTGATAAGATTGCCATAATAAAATGAGTCGCGTTCCTTATAGGATTTTGTTCCTTGAACCTTCATATCGAAGAAGTCCTCGAATCCGATCGATTTGTAGAATGGTCCGGCAGCTACAAATGTTGACGGCATGGGATAGAAAGCTGCTGTACGGTATCCGCATTTCTGGAAATGTTGCGGAACAGTGCTCTTCAATCGCCCACGCATGAGGGATTGAATAAACGTGCGTGTCCCGCCGAAAAAAGAATAGGTCGACAGGCCTGACATCAGGGCAAATTCAGTCATCCACGAGGCGCCACCGTAAGTCTCGACACGCAGTTTGTGCATCTTCCCATCGAACGATTTGAAATAGGAATCGAGTTCAGGATTGTATTTTATTGATCTGAAAAAGGAGGGGGGAAACCCACTTTCCTGATGGATTAGGATGACGTGCGGAGCTTGCGTATCAAGTGTGCACGCTGTTTGAGGGCGG
Organism: Hyphomicrobiaceae bacterium; assembly: GCA_041397645.1. Taxonomy (NCBI): domain Bacteria; kingdom Pseudomonadati; phylum Pseudomonadota; class Alphaproteobacteria; order Hyphomicrobiales; family Hyphomicrobiaceae; species Hyphomicrobiaceae bacterium. The sequence continues at coordinate 334,989 of JAWKWE010000005.1, forward strand.
AACGGTCGAGACGTATTGGTCTGAGTTGTGGTCGAAATTTCAAAAATGGGACCTCGTTCGACGATGGACATAGCGTCGGCGATCGAGCGATAAAAGACAGTGAGTTGATAGCGGTCGGCGGAGGCATAGATCTTTTTGTATGGTCCGCCTGACGCAAGGCAGTTAGCACCTATGCTAACGAGAGCGACGCCCAGGGTGGCGATCCGCGGCAATTTCACAGTGTCGGCGCGGTATGACCTGCGAAGCAGAAGAAGCAGGGCAGTGAGTCCAAGCAAGATGGCGAAGACATATCGCGTGTAGTCCGAGACCAGGAAATCGACCGTCGCCCTTGAGCCTAGATAGAAATAGAGATCGTAGGCGAGGAGCGGTGCAGACATGAACGCATATTTCACTTCCGACGTGATCACGATGATTGCCGCAACAACGAGCGCAACCAGGACTGAAAATTGAACCCGCCGTGTCAGAAGTAGGGAGAAGCACGCAATTAAACTGGTCGAGGCAATGGCCTCGTATGGCATCTGCGGGTAGGCGTTTTCGTAGCGAAAGGCATAGAAGCCGAATGCTACGACTACGAGTAGAAGCAGCAGAGAATATCCCGTCCAGCGGGATACGGATTTGAGGAGCATTCCAAAGATAACCGCGAAATATGTTGAGTGGGAACCGGAGGTCCCAACGCCTTGGCCGGAGGTCGGCGTGATTTACAGTTATTCAGACATCAGAGCAAGTGCCGACGTCGTCGGTGTCTCAGCTATTTCGCATAAGACATATTATGGAAAGTGGCGACCAAGATGTTCTTTGTTTCAATATGAAACAGACATTAGGAATTTAGTCACAAGACCGCTGATCAAAGCGGTTTGGTACAACCTCGATGCGCCGTTCCCGGAAGTTGCAGAGCCGCCGCAAGCTGACGAAGCTTGGGACGGCCGCTTTGCAAAGGATCGTAGCCTGGGACTGGTCCAACGATTACTTCTCGTGGAACTCCGCAACGAACTTGTCTAGCAACCGCACGCCCCAGCCTGAACCCCAACTCGTGTTGATATCGCTCTTGGAGCCATCCATGGCTGTGCCGGCGACGTCGAGATGAGCCCAGGGCGTGTTGTCCTTGATGAAGCGCTGGAGAAAAGCTGCTGCGGTGCACGAGCCACCCCAGCGTCCACCGGTATTCTTCATGTCGGCGTTCTTGGAATCCATCATCTTGTCGAACGCCTTGTCGAGCGGCATTCGCCACACCTTCTCGCCGGTTGACTTGGAAGCCACCGACAGCTGTTCGGCGATCTCATCTTCCGACGCGAACATGCCAGCATACTCCTTGCCCAGCGCAATCATGATCGCGCCAGTCAGCGTCGCAAGGTCGATGATGAGTTTGGGTTTGAATTGCTCTTGTGCGTACCAGAGCACGTCGGCAAGCACGAGGCGGCCTTCGGCGTCTGTGTTGATGACTTCGATTGTCTGGCCCGACATCGAGGTGACGATGTCGCCTGGGCGCACAGCGTTGCCGGACGGCATGTTCTCCACGCAGCCGATCAGTCCGACGGCGTTGACATTGGCTTTGCGCTCAGCAAGTGCGTGCATCAGTCCAACCACGGCCGCCGCTCCGCCCATGTCGCCCTTCATGTCTTCCATGCCGGCTGCGCCCTTGATGGAAATGCCGCCGGTGTCGAAGATGACGCCCTTGCCCACGAAGCACACGGGCTTTGACGGCTTCTTGCTCTTGGAGCCGTTCCAGACCATCACCGCCATGCGCGATGGTCGTTCGCTGCCCTGACCTACACACAGGAGCGAGCCCATCTTCAGCTTCTCCATCGCCTTGACGTCGAGGATCTGCACCTCGACACCGAGCTTTTCGAGAGCTTTGGTTTTTTCTGCGAGTTCGACCGGACCGAGGATGTTGGCCGGCTCGTTGACCAGATCTCGTGCGACGTTGACGCCATTTGCGATTGCTTTGAGAGGCGCGAATGCCGTTTTGGCCTTGTCGGGATGGGCAACCTGGATGACGAGCTTCTTGAGTCCGTCCTTATCGTTCGCGTCTTCGCCGTTCTTCTTGGTGTGGTACTTCTTGAAGCTATAGTGCCGCAGCATCGCGCCTTGCGCCATGAGAGCCGCCACCTGCTCCACTTTCAGATCCTCCGGGCCCTCGATATCGACGATGATCGTAGCTACCGTGCCCTTACGCGCCTGGACGGCCGCCATGATGACGCCGCCTAGATCGACACAGGCCTGCTCCGTCAGCGCTGGGATCTTGCCCAATCCCACGACGCATAGGCGGTCGATTGCTGTTTTGGGCGGCGCGAGCACTTCGAGTGTCGATTTCATCTTCCCCTTGAAGTCTGCGGCTCCTGCCGCCTTCACCACGGCACCGGCCGATTTGTTATCGATGTCCTTTGCCTTCGGGCCAAGCTCCACTCCTTCAGCGGCTAGGATCACGCAAATGGGTTCATGATCTGCGTTGAGAGCTGCGAAGGAAATGTCGAGACGATCGGGCATCTTGGTGAGTTCTCCAAAAAACAAGGATAGCCAGGCGGGTGAAACTGGGTCGGCTGAGCCTCAGGGGTGGGTGGGTAGAAGAACAGAATGTTGTACGTCCGGCCTGTCGGTGGTGGCCGCCTCCAACGCGCCGCGTCACAAAGTTTGTGCGAGGGCAAACGCGAGGACACGGCAGATTAGATAGTTGCGGGAGCTTGGCAAGTCACGGGTTTTCACGTCGATGCCGGGCGCCTCGGGCAGAGTTGCGCAGGGGCTCTAACGTGGGGTGTGGCTTTATCCCCGACGACTGAAGTCCAAGCTGTAGCCCAATTGCTACTTACACATAACGCCTTCCAAGCAAGTCGAAATTCCGCCACCGTGCTATGGGACGCGGACGCATGAGGCGCTGTGATGGGGGCGCAGCGACGGGGGGCGCAAGGACGCCCAAGGGGGCGTCAATTCGGGATACCTGCCGCTTCGATTTATTCGGGGCTGGCTCAGACGCGGACATCGCGCGAAATGGGGATTTTTTCAAAGTACGTTTTCCGGCAAGCGGCGGGCGCATTTCTACTTATTCTTCTGTCGCTTACAGGGATCGTCTGGATCGCTCTGGCGCTCCGCCAGCTCAATGTCGTGACCTCGCAGGGGCAGGACACGATGATGCTTATCAGGATGACGACGCTGGCACTGCCCAATTTAATGGCGATCATAGCTCCCTTCTCTTTTCTGATCGCAGCCCTTCACACCCTCAACCGGCTCAATACCGATAGCGAGCTTATCGTCTTGTCGGCTGCAGGGTCGACGGTTTGGACAACGGCCAAGCCTCTGCTGATGCTGGCTTTATTCGTTTCCGCCGGGCTCGCCTTCGTCAATCATCTGGCGCAACCCTGGAGCATGCAGCTGCTCAAGCAATACATTGTTCAGGTGCGGACTGACCTTCTCACTCAGGTTATGCAGCCAGGTCGCTTTTCTAGTCCTGAGCCGAACCTGACGTTCCATATTCGCGAGCGCGCGCTGAACGGTGAATTGCTTGGGCTTCTCATGCATGACACGCGAGATAAGTCTCAGGCCCAAAGCTATCTGGCCGAGCGCGGTCAGATTGTGAAGCAGGATCCAACGGCCTACCTCGTCATGAGCTCTGGCCATATCATTCGGCGCACTGACCCCAAAGAACCTCCCCAGATCATCGCGTTCGACCGATATGCGGTGGATCTCGACCGCTTCGAGCCACAGGACGGCGGCGAAGGCGAGCTGAAGCCTAGAGAGCGCTATTTTTCCGAGCTCTACGATCCGGGCCCTGATAGCTCCTTATTCAAAACTCAACCGGGACAGTTCCGCTCCGAACTGCATGAGCGCTTCGCTAACCCCCTCTATCCATTCGCTTTCGCTCTTCTTGTCGTGGCCTTCGTCGGACAGGCTCGCTCGACCCGATCAAGCCGGATGGAAAATCTTGTCGTTGCGTTTCTCGTGGCTGCAGGGGCACGGTTGGCGGGGCTTGCCGTGAACAACTTGGTGGCAGTAAAGGCGAGCTACGTCCCGGTACTCTACGGCCTGCCCCTCGTGGCGATGCTGGCCGCCGTGTTGATCATCATGGCTGGCCAGCGCAATCAGAGGTCAGGGCCCTCAATCGGGGACCGTGTGCATAGCACCGTGGAACCGGTGATCGGAGCTGTGCGAAGCGCTTTTAATCCATTGCTGCCAAAGCGTTTTCGGTCGGGGGCGTCGCAATGAGACACTGGACGCTGACCCGCTACATCGGTGCGCGCTTCCTCCTTGGAATTTTCACGACCTTTCTCATCTGCTCGATGCTGATCTTCATGATCGACTTTGTCGAGTTGCTTCGCCAATCAGGTAAGTACGGGGAAGTCCCTGCCACAACTTTAGCCGGCATCGCGCTGCTGCGGCTGCCCGCCTATACCGAGTTCCTGTTTGGTTTCGCTATTCTGGTCGGCAGCATCGGTGCGCTTTTGTTCCTCAATCGCAAGAGCGAACTCGCCGTCATGCGTGCAGGCGGAATGTCGGTTTGGCAGTTTCTGACACCGGGCATCCTGGTTGCATTCCTGGTCGGGTTTCTAGGTGTGGTAGTCTACAATCCGATGGCCGCATCGGGGCGCGCAGAGGCCGAGAAGAAATTTGCGGAGGCCTTTGGCCGCGACGCCAATCTGCTCAAAGCCCAAGGAGGGGGCTCCTGGCTCCGTCAGGATGGGGCTGATGGCGAGTCCGTAATCGGCGCAGTGGCCGCCTCCAACCGGGGGCTCACGCTGACAGGGGTAATTGCCTTCGTTTATGATCGAGATGGGCACTTCTCGGAGCGCGTCGATGCGGCTGGGGCCGACCTCAAGGAAGGCTACTGGAGGATGCGCGATGTGTGGATTTCCAGGCTCGGCGAGGAGCCCCAAAAGTACGACTCCTATCTACTCTCAACCTACCTTACTCCAGACCGTGTCCAGGACGCCTTGGGAACGGTCTTCTCGGTGTCTGTCTTCGACCTCCCGGGACTGATCGAAGTTGCTGAAAAAGCGAAACTTTCCACCGAAAAGTTGCGTGTCCAATACGAGATGTTACTTGCACGCCCGTTGCTCTGTATTGCGATGGTCCTTTTGGCCGCAACTGTGTCTCTCAAGTCATTCCGCTCTGGACGCATCCAGACTATGGTCGGCAGTGGAATGGTCGGGGGCTTAGGATTCTTCTTGTTATCGGAAATTGCGAGACAAATCGGCGTTGCCGGTCTGGCCCCCGCTTGGGCGGCCATATGGCTACCTGTGATCCTGCTCCTGATCGTGGCGACAACGGTACTCCTGCACCAGGAGGATGGCTGAGTGATGCGTAAATCGCGGACACCGCAAGAGGGTTGCGGAACGTCACGCGGACTGGGCTGGTGGCGAGACGCTGCCGGCCCCGCATCTGTTTTTGTTTGCCTTCTCGCCTTTTTCGCGGTTGCCGTGCCCCTGTTTGCCGCCTCCAAAGCCAACGCCCAAGACCCCAGCATTCTCGGCACCCCATCGACCAAGAAGAGCTCGTTCGGCAAGACGAACGGGAGCATGTTCGGCAAGATCGACAAGCACCTCGACAAGGCTGCCCCGCTCAATCTGCAAGGCGATCAGCTGATCTACGACACCCAGGGCAATCGGGTCATCGCACGCGGCAACGTCGAAATTTTCTACAACGATTACATTCTGACGGCAGACGAGGTGGTCTACGATCAGAACGCCTCGACACTGACTGCCGTCGGCAATGTTACGCTCAAGGAGCCTCAGGGCAACATCGTGCGCGCTGACCGCTACACGCTGACCGACGATTTCCGTGACGGCTTTGTTCAGTCCTTGAGCATCGTTTCGAAGGACGACACCAGCATCACGGCCGAGCAGGCGACCCGCCGCGAGGGGAATGTCACCGAATTCCGCAATGGCCGGTTCACGCCTTGTAAGTCCGACGGCTCCACCCCGCCGCTTTGGTGTTTGAGCGCAGCGCGCATCATTCACGACAAAGATGCGCAAACGATCACCTATCAGGATGCGACGTTCGACATCTACGGACAGCCGGTCCTCTATCTGCCCTACTTCCAGCATCCCGACCCGACGGTGAAGCGAAAGTCAGGGTTCCTGACCCCCGGCTTCGGCCAATCCCAGACGCTCGGTTTCATGACCGAGATCCCGTACTATTTCGCGCTGGCACCGAACTACGATTTCACCTTCAAGCCCGGATACCTGTCGAAGCAGGGCATCATGTGGGGCGGCGTGTGGCGTCATCGTTTGGAGAACGGCGAATACACCGTGCAGTTTGCAGGCATCGACCAGAACTGGCGCGACCTGCCTGTTCCCGATGCGCCCTACACCGACAACCGGCAGGAATATAATGGCTGGCGCGGCACAGTTGAAACCAGGGGACAGTTTGCGCTGTCGAGCTGGTGGAAGCTCGGCTGGGACGTGACGCTGGAAAGCGACGACCAGTTCCGCCGCTTCTATAAATTCGACAACATGCTGCTGACCGACCGCGTCAACCAAGTCTATCTGACGGGCCAGTCAGATCGGAATTACTTCTCTGCGCGCTTGTACCACTTCGGTGGCCTGCTTCTCGACGACACGCCCCAATCGGAGAGCTACACGCACCCGATCATCGACTATAACTATGTGTTTGCTGATCCGGTCTTGGGCGGCGAGTTGAGAGTGGACAGCAACTTGCTGTCCTTCACCCGTGTCGACGGCGCGACGCTGTATAATCCCGTTACGCATGTCGCCGATGGCTACAAGAACCAGGATATCCAACGTCTTACGACGGAAATGAAATGGCGCCGCAGGCTGACAGACAGCCTCGGCATCACCTATACGCCGTTCGCCAATTTGCGCGGCGACATCTACCAGTTCAATGATTTCACCGACCCGGAATCCTTCCAGCTGAATGCAAACGGAGATCCCATCCTCTATACGGGTCAGCTGGTGAGCTCAGACACGACATTCCGCGGTATAGCCGCTGGTGGCGCCACTGTGAGCTATCCGTGGGTTGCAAATACTGCCGGCGCGAGCCACATCATCGAGCCCATTGGCCAAATCGTGTCGCGCCAGGATGCTGTTACCCAGCGCCGGCTGCCCGATGAGGACGCGCGCAGTTTGGTGTTCGACGACACCAACCTGTTCGAGGTGTCGAAGTTCTCAGGCTATGATCGTACGGAAATGGGCACCCGCGTGAACGCGGGCGTTCAATACACGTTCCAGTCCAACGACGGCGGCTATGCGCGCTTCCTCGCCGGTCAGAGCTATCACCTGACGGGTGATAACGTGTACGCAAATCCGGGCTTTGATGATCAGGGCAACCTGCTCTACTCGGCCTACAGCGGACTGGAGACGGATCGTTCTGACTATGTACTGGGCGCCTACATTGCGCCGACCGACAGCTTCCGGCTGATATCGCAAAGCCGGTTCGACCAGTCCAGCTTGGGTTTGCGTCGTCAGAGCACGGGTTTGAATTACTCATACGGCCCGCTGGATATTACGGGCGTTTACAGCTACGCAGCGGCGGATTCGTTGGTCGAACAGCAAGGCTCGCAGCAGGAAGTACAATCGGCGCTCAATGTCCAGCTGACCGATCGCTGGAGCGCTGGCGCTGGTGTGCGCTACGATATCGATGCTAGCCAGCTGTTGTCGGACTTCATCTCGGTCAAATACGCCGACGAGTGCTTCGTGCTGACCGCGACTTACTCGGAAAGCTACTATAACAGCGACACCATTCAGGACGATCGCACTTTGATGCTGCGCTTTGAACTCAAGCATTTGGGCGAGTTCAACTACGCCTCAGATACTCTCGACTTCGCGTTCGGCGGCACGGAGCGCACGAACTGATCGCGCGCAATCCTCCCAGGGCGCGAATTTGGTGCGGCTCCTTTTCCTCCTTGATCAATCGATCGGATAACAGGCCTTCTGAAACGCGGTTAACCCGTATTTCTGCGCGGTCGGGGGACCATTCGAGCGCTTTCTATAGCTGCCGGAGTACGCTATGTGCCCCCGTGAAAGCCTGAGCTAAAGGCTGTGTTCCCGGGCCCGTCACGGCGATGCCATTGTTTGTGGATAACGCGGCAGGGAGCCATTGTTTTGGATTAGGCTTCCCAAGCGGTCGAGTCGCGCTTGCCTTGTGCGCTTGGCCCGCAAGAATAGCACTTCAGCAAGACATGAGCTTCCGCCCGGCCGGAAGCTCAAAAGGCTTGGCGGTTCGGCACGTCCCGCCACCAAACATATGCAGGGTTGACCATACGGGCCATGGAATTAGCCAAACACACGCTTCGTGTCCTTGTTCTGACTGCGCTCGGCGCTCTTATTTTCGCGCCGCCACTCGCGACGCCGGCCGGCGCTCAAATGGTAATGCGCGGCCCCAACAATGAGGGCACGCCTCCAGGAAAAAGTGCCGTCAGCAAGACGGCTGCGTCTTCCAAAAAGAAATCCATCAATACGGAGCTGTCCATCGTTGCTCTTGTTAATGACGAACCCATTACCGGCTATGAAGTACGTCAGCGCGCGGAGATGCTTTCTGGCGGCGCGGTCGGCGAATACGTGAAGAACAACGTAGAAGCGCGTTGGAAGCAGATTATTACGGGCAAGAAGATCCAGGAAGAGTTCCAAGCCTATGCGCGCAAACGTCAGCCGCGCAGCAAGGAAGAGCTGGAAAAGATCCAAAAAGAGTTCGTTATATCCAAGCGCAACGCGATGCTTGCTCAGCTGCAGGCTGAGGCGCGATCGAAAACCAGCACTAAGTCCAGCAGCGAAGCCTTAGATGAACTTATCGACGAAAAGCTGAAGATGCAGGAGGCCAAGCGACTGGGGGCGACTGCAAGTCCGTCCGAGGTAGATGCCGTGATCAAGAGCATTGCCGATCGCAACAAGATGACCGTCGAGCAGCTGACGAAGAACCTTGGCGGAACGCTGGACCCCATGAAACAGCGTATCGGAACCACCCTCGCTTGGCAGGACGTTATTCGCCGCAAATTCGGCCACCAGATCGCTATCGCAAGCAGTGACGTCGATAGGTATGTTGCAGCATCGGGCGGCGGTGAGGATCAAGTCGAGTTGCAGGTCCAGCGCGTCAGGATCAACATGCCAGCTCAGATAGAACGCGGCGGTGTTGCCCAGCGCGTCACTCAAGCGGAAGCCCTGCGCGCCAAGTTTACGGGTTGCGACGCAACTGCCAAATTAGTGGCTGGGCAGCCGGGTGTGCACTTTGAGGATCTGGGCAAACGCAAGCCCGCGTCGTTCCCCGAGCCTACGCGATCCTTGCTCCTCAATGCCAAAGACAACGAGATGCTGCCTCCCTCGGTGACGGAAGATGGCATCGACATGTTCGCCGTTTGCGGTCGCGACGTAGTTAAGGCCGAGGATGCTCGGCGCTCGCAGGCTGAGGGTGAACTCAAGCAGAAAGAGTTCGATCTGCTTGCCAAGCGTTACTTGAAGGATCTTCGACAGGACGCCCATATCGAGTACCGATGAAATGAAACGCCCTAGTGCTGTTTCTGGTTCAGACTTCGACGTTGGTGCATCGGGGCGCGTTGCGCCATTGGCATTGACGATGGGCGATCCCGCCGGGATCGGGCCTGAAATTGTGCTGAAGGCTTGGATTGCGCGCGCGCTAAACGCGCTGCCGCCCTTCGTCTATTTCGGTGATCCGAACGTTCTAGAGGAACGTGCCCGGGCGCTGGGTGCGAAAGTTCCTATTGCCCCCGTGTCCGACATGGCGGCGGCGAGTGCACAGTTCGAAAGCGCCCTGCCCGTTGTTCCCATTGCCGTTGGCGTCCCTGTAGAGCCGGGAACACCCAATGCCGCGAACGCTCCGGCGGTTATCGCTGCCATTGAGCGTGCCGTTGCTGAGGTGGCGCAGGGCCAAGTCCGCGGCATCGTCACAGCGCCGATCGCCAAATCTGTGTTGTATGGAGCAGGCTTTGCCCATCCAGGACATACGGAATTTCTCGCGACGCTCGCTGGTCGTCACTGGCCTCATGCCGCGGCCCGGCCGGTCATGATGCTGGCGAGCGAGGTTTTGCGCGTGGTGCCGGCCACCATACATGTGCCGCTCAAGAGCGTGCCGGGGCTCATCACCCCTGCCCTCATCGCCGACACTGTGCGGATTACGTGGAACGCGTTGCGCGATCAATTTGATATTCCCGTCCCCCGTATAGCGGTCGCCGGGTTAAACCCACATGCGGGCGAAGACGGCAGTATCGGGCGCGAAGATATTGACATCATCGCACCCGCAATCACCGCATTACAAGCCGCCGGCCTTAGGGTGAGCGGGCCCCATTCCGCCGATACGCTCTTTCACGCCGAGGCAAGGTGCGGGTATGACGCGGCGGTGTGCATGTATCACGATCAGGCTCTGATCCCGATTAAGACGTTGGCATTTGACGAAGGCGTCAACGTCACTTTGGGGCTTCCCTTCGTTCGAACATCTCCCGATCATGGGACGGCCTTCGACATCGCAGCACACGGCATCGCGCGCGAGACAAGTCTGATTGCCGCCATAAAGCTTGCCGGCAGGCTTGCCCATCCTCGTCCCGCCAGTTGCGGCGGTGCATCCGTCGTCTAACGCTTTATATAGCCAACCATGGTCACGCACGACGACAGCCCAAATGTGCCACGCGGTACGCCGCCCGACGGCTTGCCGTCGCTTCGGTCTGTGATTGAGACACACGAACTCGCCGCCAAGAAGTCGCTTGGTCAGAACTTTCTTCTCGACCTCAATATCACTCGTAAAATCGCCCGGGCGCTGGGAAGTCTCGAAGGACGCACCGTCGTCGAGGTGGGGCCTGGACCTGGCGGTTTGACCCGTGCGCTGTTTATGGAAGGAGCCGCGCGGGTCTTCGCCGTTGAACGCGATGAAAGGTGCAAAGGCGCGCTTGAAGAAATCGCAGCTCGTTATCCCGGTCGCCTTGATGTTCACTTTGGAGATGCGCTTGATGCCGACTGGAAGGCGCTGATAGCAGCTGCGGATGGGCCGGTTTCGATTGCGGCGAACCTGCCTTATGGCGTCGCCACACAGTTGCTGGTCGGTTGGCTCGAAACCGCGCCATGGCCGCCGTGGTACGATCGTATGGTGCTGATGTTCCAGCGCGAAGTGGCCGAGCGCATCGTGGCGGCCGAAGGTTCCAAAGCCTACGGGCGCCTCTCCGTGCTGGCGCAGTGGAGAACGCGCGCGCGCATCATCTTGCACCTACCTGCAGAGGCCTTTACACCGCCGCCGAAGGTTGCATCGGCGGTGGTCGAGTTTCTACCAATCCCTGCTCCACAACCCGATTGCAGGGTGGAAACGTTGGGCCGCGTAACAGCGGCCGCGTTCGGGCAACGACGCAAAATGTTGCGCCAATCGCTAAAGTCGCTTGTGGCGATGCCAGAGCTCCTTCTGCAAGAAGCCGGCATCGCACCCACTGAACGCGCGGAACGCTTGAAGGTGGAAGACTTTGCGCGTCTGGCGACTATCCTTGAGCGCGACAAGACGCGATCGTCCTAAGCGGAAGATCCCACGGGTTTGAACGCGACCGCTAAGCCAGGTGCGCGTTATGTAAAATCACGCATATCGCAATTTGCGGCTCCCCTTTGATTTAGGCTTGAATGCGTTGCTCCTTATGTCAATTGAAACGCACCGCCTGTTCGCGTTATATGCGTTATATGCGCTCAACAATAACGGCACGCCGGCTTTTGGTCGGTATGGACGACACCGATAATCTTGAAAGCCGCGGCACCGGCTTCCGCGCGCGTGAGTTCGGCCGTCAGTTGATGGAAGAGAACTTGGCCCAAGTGCGAGGTATCAGCCGCCATCAGCTCTACGTTCACCCAGACATTCCCTATACCTCCCACAACAGCGCGCTCTGTCTCGACATCGACTGGCACGGCGGGGAGCTTGATGTTCTGATCGACATGGCGCGGGGCTTTCTTGAAGTCTACGCAGCCGAGGGATCGGACGCCGCCTTTTCTGTTGTGGCCTTTGATGACGTCCTGGAAGAAGTGATCGCATTTGGATTGCGCGCAAAAGAGGAAGTGCTCACCAAGGCGCAAGCACAAGAGCTGGCACAACGCAGCAATATTCACCTGGAGGGCGTGACTGGTGACCACGGCGGGATCATCGGTGCGCTCGCCTGCGCAGGTCTTCGCAAGAGCGGCCATGACGGGCGCTTCGTATGGGTGAGGGGCGTGCGAGATCTCGACGGTGTCACGACCGTCGGGCACTTGATGGCCAATACGGGCATCGACCTGCTGCAAGCAAAGACCAACGAACCAATCAACGAAACGGATCGGATCGACGTTGCGCCCTGGCCCAGGCCCGTGCTGCTCGATCACAAAGCCGTTCTTCTCATCGAAAGGGTGGAGGGAAACAATGCTCAGTGCGAATGGAAAATTGTCCCCCGCGAAGGGACTAGGCACTATTGAATTCGTCGGCCCGCTGACGCTGGGCCGATTGGCGTTTCTGATCAGTTTGGGCGTGCTGACATACGTGCTGCACAAGACTTTCCACTATCCGCTCAAGATGCCGGGACATCACGGTCTAGAGGCCATGGCTTTGCTGGTTCTGGGGCGGTTGTCTTGTACAAACCCCTTCTCCGCGACGATCGTTTGCCTTTCAGCACTTACGAGCGCGAGCTTTGCAACGGGCATGGGACACGACGCGAGCTCCGCGCTTCTCGGATTAGCGCCGGGATTGCTGGTCGATGCAGGCGTTCTGCTGTTTAAGAACTGGCGTGCGCAATTCTTCGTTCTTCCATTACTTGCCGCGCTGGGACATGCGACCAAGCCGCTGATCCGCTCTGGGATTTTCGAAACCACAGGTATTAATTTCGGCTCGCTTCGCCACGGCCTCGCCTACCCGCTGACAACGCACTTTTGTTACGGGCTGGCAGGCGGCTTGTTGGCCGCGCTGCTTTGGCGGATTACCGTGCGGCGTTGGAATCGCGAAAACGTATGACGCAACCGAACCCCGCTAGTGCCGATCTCAAACAAGAGGCGCGAGGAACACCTTCCTCGCGCCTGTTTTTTTACAAATCTGCTTTTAGAACACCATGGGTGCGAGCCGCCCAGCGCCTAGAACTTCGCTCTTAATCCCGCAAAGAACGTGCGGCCGGGCTGCTCAAAGCCGAGTGTTTCCGCGTAGTCCTCATCGAACAGATTGTCGATGCGCCCGAACAACTGAGCGTTAGTGCCGTAGATGTCTTGTGAAGCACCGATGTTGACCACGTTGTAGCTGTCTAGTTCGAGTGCCGTAACGGGGCCGGAGCCGGTAGAAAGCGCGTAGCTGCCGGCGATGTAGATGTAGTCGGCCGAAAGCGTCAGTCCGGTATCAAATCGGTAGCTTGCTGAAGCTGAGATCTTGTGAGCGGGTCTGTTTTGCAGCTTGGACGTGTTATCAATCCCGGGATCTTCATTGGTTGCCTCAAGATAGCTATAGCTGGCCCACAGATCGAGATTTTGAATTCCGCGATAACGCGCCGTCGCTTCCACGCCCTGGAACGTAAGCTGTCCGATGTTGGTGAAGATCTGATTTTCGCGTTCGATGAAGTTTGTAGCATCGATACGGAACAAGGCGACGCTAAAGAACGCTTTGAGTTCAGGCAGTGTCTGCTCGACAGCGACTTCGTAGTTTTGCGTTACCTCCGTCTTCAGGTCCGGATTGCCGCCGGTAATGTCATACAGGTCGCGCAACGTGGGGAAGCGGATCTTGCGCGCAACCGATCCGCGCAAGGCGGTTGTATCGGTGACCTGCAACCGCAGGCCCGCGATATATGTGTAGCCGTCATTTGTCTCGCTCTCACGATGTTGCGAGGCGTACCCGGAACCGAGGACGGCGGTAAGGCCAGGAGCAAGCGTCATCTCCTGCTCGGCCGCAGCTGAGAACACCTGAATGTCGTGATCGGTGTCGAAGTCGTAGCGTTTCTTGCCGGGGCAGTTGCCACCACCACCACCACCACCACCACCACCACCTCCTCCTCCTCCTCCTCCTCCGCCACCACCACCTCCGCTGGAGGGAATGCAGAAGCCGGTCGAGGCCCAGGACTCGTTGCGGCCATCGAGCGCAATCGTCAGCTGATTGCCTTCGTAACCATAGAGGGCTTGAAGACCACCGCCGCCAATAGACGTCGTAGCGTCCTCGTGGCTGGAGTTGGTCTTCGTCTGCGTGGTGAAAGTGGCGTCGTCGTAGCTGTCGGTTACTTCATTCAACCGATTGTAGTAGGCCGTGGGACGGATCGAGAAAAGCTTGCTCAACCGGAACCAGCTTGAGGTCTGGATCGAAAAATTCTCGTAGTCGTGGACGCGCTCAAAGCGTGTGCGCGGAACATATGCGGACTCTGGCAACGCATTTTTGTCGCCGCTGGCAATCGTGGCCGGAGGCTTTCCGTATTCACCTGTCCTGTAATCGAGGCTGACGCCGATCTTGGCATACTGCGATGGCGTCCAGGTCATGTTGCTGTAAAACGCGCGATCCTGCCGGTCGCTATTGACGCGCTCGTCGGTCGGCTGCTGCTTTGTCGGCGTGAAATCGTGCGACAGGTCGTAGTGATCCTGGTCCAGACCCGATGCCGACATGAAAGTCTGGAACGCACCTGATCCGTAGCTTGCGGTTGCGCGTTCTTGAGTGCCGCGTTCTGGACTCCATTCGGCTTGAACGCTGCCGTGCAGGCCTTCGGCGGCACTTTTCGTGATGATGTCGATGACGGCCGCGTTTCCTCCAGGGCCGTAGAGCACGGAGCTGGCGCCGCGTGTGACCTTGATCTTGGCGATGTTCTCAACGGGAATTGTGCGCGGGTCGAACTGACCATCTGCCGTCGAGTTCAGCGGTACGCCGTCCATCAGCAGCATGATGTTACGCGTGCGCATGCCGCGAATGTCTATGCGGGGCACGCCATCTGCCGCGTTGCGAACAAACAGCCCCGGAACAAGGTCGATGGCTTCGTCCAGGGTCCGCGCGCCGGACAGTTCGATGTCTTTGGCTGTGACGACACTGACGGAGGCGACCTTCTCGACGATGCGCTGATCGCTGCGACCGGAAAGATCGCCGTCTCCTTGTCCAGTTCCCTGACTTTGACCGGCAGCTGAACCTGCACCTTGGCCAGTTGTATCGGCGGCCACTCCGCCGCCCTCGTCTCCGCCCTGCGATCCACCGCCGCCGCCCGAAGCCTTTTTCTTTTTCGGAGCAGGCCCTGATGTTTGGGCAGCAACGGTCGCTTTCTTTGCTTTGGGTTTAGAGGCCGGATTGGCGGCCAGATCCTTCGTGGTGACGACCACGGAGGGCAACTCGTAGGCGGGCTCTCCTGTGTCACCAACATCGGCCGCGTCAGATGAGCCGGTCGCGGTTTGGGCCCAAGCGCCAGACAGTGAAGCTATGGAAAAGGCGACGATCAATGCGCAATGTGCGCAATAGCTCCCACGCAGCCGCGCTGGGCGGCGGGCCATCAAACCACGCATTACTAAACCCCCATACTCTTACGCAGCGTCTTCCAGCTGCAGCGAAATAAGGGGCCGCGGTCACTTCTTTATGCTTTGACCCGTTAGCGCACCCGCTATGTCGCTGCGTCCATAACGGCACAACAAGGGTGCTCAGCTCAAGTTGCTCTTTCACTCTCGTGACATGTTCAGCAATATTCGATGTAATAGCGCCACACAGACGTTCTGCGATTAACCATATCGGCCCTCACCGTTATGGCGATGACATCGCTGGGATTTTCGAGGGAGCCTCATGGCCCAACTGACGGACGATTGTTTTGCTTTTGGCGGGCCGTTGTTGTCGGTCGACGACGTTGGGCGGTTGATCCGCGAGCGTGTCATGCCGGTCCCTCAGACTGAGGCAATAGCCGTCAGCGCCGCGCGAGGCCGTGTTCTCGCACAAGACACCACCGCTTCGGTCGCCTTGCCTCCCTTCGATAATTCCGCCGTCGATGGCTATGCCGTGCGCCATCAGGACCTTCAGACCAACGCCGAGACGCGGTTGAAGGTGACGTCTCGTTTGCTTGCAGGCCACGGCGCCACCGATCCCATCGAGCCAGGTACGGCGACGCGCATCTTTACCGGCGCACCTATGCCGACGGGCGCGGACACTGTTTTCATGCAGGAGGATTGCAAAGTCGATGGCGATTATGTGCTGCTGCCCGCCGGATTGAAGCCGGGGGCCAATCGTCGCCTCAAAGGTGAGGACGTGCGCGAAGGTGCCGTGGTTCTGCGTGCTGGCGTGCGTCTTGCGCCCCAACATCTCGCGATGGCCTCCGCCGTGGGCACGACAATGCTTAAGGTGCGGCGACGCATAAGGGTTGCGTTATTTTCGACCGGCGATGAGATCGTTGAAGCCGGTAGTCCGCTTCCGCCTGCGGCGGTCTACGATGCCAATCGCACGTTGCTGCGCGGCCAAGCTGAAGCTCTGGGGGCAGATGTCAGCGATCTCGGGATCCTAGCCGACGAACCCGAGGCGCTTGCGCGTGCGCTCGGCGAAGCCGCTGCTTCCCATGATCTCGTTTTGACGTCTGGTGGTGTTTCGACGGGCGAAGCCGACTATGTGCGCACAGCCGTGGAGGCGATGGGCGCGCTGACCTTTTGGCGCACGGCCATCAAGCCCGGTCGTCCCGTCGCCATGGGGGTCTTGCGTGCGCCCAATGGTGAAGCGTGCGCCTTCTGCGGATTGCCCGGCAATCCAGTAGCCGCTTTCGTCACCTTCGTTCGTATTGTGCGCCCGTTACTGCTCCAGCTTTCTGGCGCGCACTTTGAAGACTTTATTGCGCTGCCGGTTAGGTCCGCCTTCTTTTACAAGAAGAAAGAAGGACGCCGTGAGTACGTCCGCGTCTCGTTGAGCCGTGCAGAAGACGGCATCATTGAAGCCACGAAATACGCGCAGGACGGCGCGGGCGTCATTAGCTCACTAACCTCGACAGATGGATTGGTGGAGTTGCCCGAAGACAGCAAAGGCGTAAAGCCCGGTGACAGCATCAACTTCATCTCATACGCCGCTCTGATTGGCGGGTAATCTTTCCGCTAGTTCCAAATCCGCACCTAATAGTCCCACTCTCGCGCAGGCGGGAAACTTCGCGATTGCGGCCTGGTCGAAATAATTGCGAGTTGGATTATGTAATTCGCGTTTGCCGGACACACCTTCGAGCGAGGCGGCTTCAAACGGCAGGCTCATGATTTCGTCGATCAGGCCTTCTTGGAGGCAACGTGTCAGCGTCCAATACCGATAGGGTTGCTCGAACTGTTTTGCTTGATTGAAACTTTTGATAAGCCCTGCTTCGTCATCGATAAGCATCGGAAAGGCTGCGTGCATTGACGTCGAAGACACGCCTGCCGGATTCGCAAAATGCCTATTTAGATCCATCGCAGTCACCCACCGTTGTTCGCATGTCGGAGTGGACTGCTACGCTTGGACGCTGACCGCTCCCTTACGGGTCAGAGATAGGTTGTGTATGGAGGTCCGGCATCGATTTTGCCGTGTGGAAATGCTCGCGATGACAGTTTCCGGGCTCGCCAATCCGTTGCGTCATGCGCGATGGGAATTAGCCGCCTCCGCGTTGGAAGCAGATGTCGAAACGATGCAAGAACTGCGCTTCCGATTCGGGGCTGGTGGCATCGAATACAAGTGTGACGATCGCTTGTGGCAAGGCCAGCAACCCGCCAAAAGTCTTGCTGGGTGCAGGAGCGTATCTGATTTCTACCGATCCAGGTTGGAGCGCGAAGAGCGGATTGCCATCAGCGCTGTTCGTGTGCGGTCCGAGTTTCGCAATCGAAGCGGCAAACTCTTCACGCGACAGCGACATCGTGCGTTGGTTGGCGAAAGGCATTCGCGCAGTCATCAGCCGCCTGCAACTGGAGGCCAGACGGCGACCGCGTCGCCCGGACTTAACTTCACGGAGCCGCGCACGGCGGGGGCTTGGAAATGACCGTTGAGCAGAACGAGGTGGCAGGCTTGCGGAGGCACGTTGTAGCGGTCGAGCAACTCGCGAATTGTGGTGCCTTCCGCGACGTCGATCTGGGCAACGTTCTTCTCGGCGTTATCGGGTAGATAAGCGCCGAGCGAAGCGTACAGTTTCAGCGAAACCTGCATGTCGCGCGCACCCCACGTCCTTTCTGCTCCACGGTCTGTGTCCGCACGACATTACCGAGCAATAGCATCGACCAACTCAGGGCTATGTACCGGAGCCTTGGTGACCGGACCACCCGGAATCTGGCGCGGCCAACCTTGAGCGATCGCGACGTAGGCCTCGCGGAAACGCTCAGGCTCTTCCATCAGTCGCTGCTTCCATTTCCCAAGCTTAAACTCCGACTGAATGAGTCCACGCAGAACGCCGATGTTATCAGTTGTATCCACGCACTGTGCGCCCACAAGCTTATCGCCAAGGAAGTTGAGCTTCAGGTACTTGAAGTTCTTCTCGTCGGTTACGCTTGCAGTTTCACCGCCCGGTGCACCCTGCCACAGACCGAAAGACGACGAAATAAGCCCCATAGTGTCGAGGACGTTCATGTTGAGCGATCCGCGATGGGCGGTTTTCTGCCCGGCCATGTTTTGTCCTGCCAAGCGTCCATGTTCGACCGCGACAGGCTGAATAGCCAGCATATCCGGCTTGCCTGTAGACAGATCGATGCCTTCGCAGCAATCGCCAGCGGCATAGATGTCGGGAACAGTGGTTTGCAGATACTCGTTGACGACGATGCCATGGTTCACCTTGGCGCCCGTTCCAACGAGAAGGCCCGTGTTGGAACGCACGCCTGCTGCGAGCACGACGAGACCGGCGGGAATGAATTCACCGTTCGATAAGCCAACCGAAAGCTTGGACCCGCCCACGCCGCTTGCTGGCCAGATGCGCTCGACTTTGGTGTTCGTCAGCACGCGCACTCCAAGATTAGTGCACCAGCGTCCCAGCATGCCGCCAGCCGTCTCGTCCATCATGCGCGCCACCATCCGCGGCGCAATCTCAACTACGGTCAACTGGCACCCGGTTTGATGCAGAGCTTCCAGAACGATACATCCGATGAAGCCGGCGCCGACGAGAACGACCGGCTGGCCCGGTCCGACGATCTTGGCGATCTCGCGGGCATCCGAAAGCGTCCAGCAGGTGTGCACGCCCGGCAGGTCGTGTCCCTCGATACGCGGGATGATCGGTGATGCGCCCGTCGCGAGCAGAAGCCGATCGTACTTGATGGGCTCGGTGGCCGTCGTCCATAGGGTCTTTTCGGTGGGATCGATGCCTGAAATGCGCGCGTTGCGGTACTTGATACCGAGGCGATCGTAGTGACCATTCTGTTGGCGCAGATGAGTCCCCTTCTCCTCGATGTCGCCGTGCAGAAGGTAAGGAATCGCCATGCGCGAATAGGGTACTTCACCCTCCCCGCCGATAAGCGTGATCTCAGCGGACTTGTCGAGGCTGCGAATGGTCTCTGCAGCGGTAACGCCCGCGGGCCCCGATCCAACGATCACGTGATGCATCATGCTCCTCCGTATTTTTTCGTTGCGCCGGGACCGGTTTCGCGTCCCTGACGAAAAAGGCCCGTCTGAATTGTGGTTCAGACGGGCCTCGCGTTCAACTGGTCAAGCCTGGGCAGGCAAGTCCGACGACACGCGGGCGCGCGCCGGCGCCTGCGATCTCTCAGAGTGAAAGACGTGACAGCGTCTCGTTCGTCGGCACGCCTTCCTTCGTCCAGCCGCGCAGCTCGTAGTATTCGGGCAGCATCTTATCGAGGCCGTTGACGAGGCCCTTGGCGGGTCCCGTCTCTGCAGCTTCTTTTAGCAGTCGCGGCGGAAGCGTGTCATCCTTCGCCGTAAGCCCAGCGCGGTTGTTGAAGATGCGCTCCATGTTCCAAATGCGTTCACCGGTTTCCAGAAGACGCTCTGGCGACCATTCGCCTTCGCAGGCCGCGTCGACCTGCGGGGCAATGTCGTTCAGCGTCCACCCGAAGGTCGTGAATACGCAAAGGCCCGAGCTATCGACGGCGGCCGTGGCATCCTGGAAGGCTTTGACGAGCGCAGCCTTGCCGTCGGTGACCAGCGGATCGGTTTTAACCGGAATGCCGAGAATTTCCGACGAGACCGTGTAGGAGCGCAGGTGGCAGGCGCCACGGTTGGAAGTTGCATAGGTCAGACCCATGCCCTGAATGCCGCGCGAGTCATAGGCCGGGAACTCTTGTCCCTTGACCGACATCGACAGATCCGGACGTCCGTACTTGGAGCACAGGCGCAGAGACCCTAAACCCAACTCCTTGCCAAATCCCTCGCCTTTGCCGGTCAACTCAACGCACTGGACCAAAGCTTCAGCCGATCCGAACTTCAAATCGATACCGCCGGTGGTCTCTTTCGTGATGAGACCGAGATCGTAAAGTTCCATCGCTGCCGACACGGTCGCGCCGAACGAGATCGGATCCATGCCCTGTTCATTGCAGATGAAATTCACAAAGGTCAGCGCTTCAAGATCGTTAACTCCGGTATTGCAGCCCAGCGCCCATGCCGCTTCGTACTCAAGACCGCCAGAAGCATGCCAGTACTCAGGACGGTTCTTGATGGTGAAGTGACCCTCGTCGATTTTGGAAATACGCCCGCAGGCGATCGTGCAGCCAAAACACGCCTGGTTGGTCAGCAGGTTTTTCTTACCGTCCGTTTTGCGCGGCGTGACCATCGCTTCAGCCGAGATGTCGTGTGCGCCCTCGAACTGAACTTGGCGGTGGTTGCGGGTCGGCATGGCGCCGGCCTCGTTGATGACGTTCATCAGCACCTGGGTGCCGTAGGCTGGAAGGCCCTGGCCGGTCACCGCATTGGCTTGAAGTACCTTCTTGCCGTCGGAGGTGGCTTTGAGGAACGCTTTGCCGTCCTTCACCTTGACACCGCCGGTGCCCCGTACCGCGATCGCCTTCACATTCTTGGAGCCCATCACGGCGCCGACGCCTGAGCGGCCCGCAGCGCGATGCAGATCATTGACGACCGCTGAATAGAGGCAGCCCTTCTCACCTGCGAGCCCAATGCAGGCGATGTGCATCATGGGGTCTTGATGTTCTTTTTTGATCCACTCGTCCGTGTTCCAGACGCTGGTGCCCCAGATGGCGGAGGCGTCGCGGATTTCGCACACGTCGTCCATCACGCTGATGTAGACGGGCTTTGGCGACTTGCCTTCGAGGATGATCATATCCCATCCCGCGAACTTGAGTTCCGCGCCGAAGTAGCCGCCGGAGTTCGAACAAGCAATGGCGTTTGTCAAAGGGCCTTTGGTGATGACCGAATAGCGCCCTCCGGTAGAAGCCGCCGTGCCCGTCAGCGGACCGGTTGCAAATATAAGCTTGTTGGCAGGGCTCATGGGATCGACGCGCGGGTCGATCTCTTCCAACAGGTACTTCGTGGCCAGACCGCGCTGGCCAAGATACTTCTGTGCCCACTCCATATTGAGGGGTTCGGTCTTTACCGTGCCGGCCGTCAGATCAATCCTGAGAATTTTACGTGCCCAACCCATCGGTATCTCCTTTGGTCACTTTGGCGCTTGCTGTTGGGGCCTGTTGTGGCCGCCCTAACCGCTAGCGATGTTTGATACGAGATCGGCGACGCGATGCGCTAAGCGCCGCCTACCCGTGAGGCTTGTCATCAGTGCTTGGCGACCGGCGCGTTGGTCTGCGTGCGGTCGGCGGATGCGCCAGCCTTGGCCGCCCACACCTTCATCTTGTCGAAGCCGGTCTGCTCGACGTCTTGATACGTGATGGCGCCGGTCGGACATGCGTCGGCGCAGGCCGGACTGCCTTCGCACAGATCGCACTTCATAACCTTGCCGGTCGATGCGTTATAATTGATGGTGCCGAACGGGCAGGCAATCGTGCAAACCTTGCAACCGACACACAGATTGTCGTGGACAATCTTAACGCCCGAATCCGCGTCGGTAGTGATGGCGTTAACGGGGCAGGCTTGTTGACACCAAGCCTCTGCGCACTGGGTGCAAGTATAGGGGACCATCTGGCCCAATTCGTGAAAATCGAAGACGCGGATGCGCGACTTGGAAACGTTGAATTCACCTTCATTATCGAGGGAACACGCCATTTCGCACTGCTTGCAGCCGGTGCATTTTCCTGGGTCGATGACGAGCGCTTTGAGCATCGTGCTATTCCCTCCGAGATGTTATTGCGGTGTGCGTTTGCACCATTCTTTTGTCGTAAGAGAGTAGTCAGCAAAGGCCTATGACGCAAACATGTTCCTTGGTGCAATGCCGTCTTAGAATCAGCTCCCCTAAATCGAGCTAGCAAAGCATCCGTTATTCTTGTTAAAGCATATCGCCTGCTTGGAGCCGGTCTAGTTGGAGGCTGATTTTGACGCCCATTTTTAGCCAGCACGGACGGGCGTTGAGGTAGTTGAACGATGAGCGATGCCACCTCCGCCCTTTCAGCCGCTGCTCACCTTATCGTCAGCGCGGACGCAGACTTAATCGAGATTATCTTGCTCTCCCTTGAGGTGAGCTTATCCGCTGTCGCCATTGCAGCGGTCATTGGTCTGCCCTTGGGAGCCCTACTTGCTGTCTCCCGTTTTCCTGGACGACGCGCTCTCATTCTAATCATCAATACGCTGATGGGTTTGCCGCCTGTCGTGGCTGGACTGCTGGTTTACCTTGCCCTGTCGCGCCAGGGGCCGCTCGGAGTGCTAGAACTCCTCTACACGCCCACAGCGATGATCATCGCCCAGGCGGTGCTGGTGACCCCGATCGTGACATCTCTTACCCGCCAGACCATCAAGGACCTGCTCATCCAATACGATGATTTTCTGCGCGCTTATGGATTGTCAGGCTGGGAGCGCGCCGGGACGTTGCTTTATGAGGGACGTATGCGCCTCGCAACGGCGATGCTGGCAGGCTTCGGACGCGCGATCGCCGAGGTTGGCGCAGTCATCATTGTGGGAGGCAACATTAATCACGTCACCAGAACCATGACGACTACAATTGCGCTTGAGACATCGCGCGGCAATCTTTCGTTGGCCTTAGCGCTGGGGATCATTCTGCTGGCGCTCGCGCTGGCTATCAACGCGCTTGTGTTGACCCTTAGACCGCACGGTGTGCCGCAACTCGTGCGACGGGTCCACCCATGACGGTCCACCGGCCATCTCGGCATGAGGCCCAAACGACTGGGCACACGCACGTGTTGCCGCTTAGCGCGAACGAGATCGTTCTTTCGCGGGATGGACGAACACTGCTCGACAATGTGAGTTTCTCGCTAAACGGGACGAGTGGCGTTACCGTCCTGCTGGGACCTAACGGAGCTGGAAAAAGCCTCCTTGTGCGCACGCTGTGCGGTTTGCTGAAGCCTGATCACGGTGACGTGCGCTGGGCCGATCAACAGCCGAGCCGTCTTGGCGCCAAGCGCATTGGAATCGTATTTCAGAGTCCCGTCCTGCTGAGCCGATCCGTACGCGAAAACATCTTCTATGCGCTGCGTGCGACCGGAGTTTCCGCCGATCAATGGCCGGATCGCACCAATGAGGCCCTGAAACGAGCTGGACTGGAGTTCCTTTCCGAACAGGATGCGGGTTCTCTATCTGGCGGAGAAAAGCAGCGACTTGCCTTGGCACGGGCATTGGCATGCGATCCGGAAGTTCTGGTTCTCGATGAACCGTGCGCAAACCTCGACCCCGCATCCACAGCGGCAATCGAAAATACGCTGCGCCATGTGCGCGATACAGGGACACCAATCTTGTTCATCACGCACGACATCAATCAGGCGCGGAGGGTCGCCGATCAGATCGTGTTTATGAGCAAGGGACGGATCGTGGAGCGCAGAGATGATGCGGCGGGCTTTTTTCATGAGCCGCAAACACGAGAGGCTCGCGCTTATCTGCGCGGCGAGTTGCTCGTTTGAACTCGCCAGGCGCAACTACTCCTGCAGGGGATCATCATCCGCATCCGTTTTCTGCTGGCCGGAGGGATCGCGCAGCAGCACGGCGTCGAGAAACTCAAGGTGCGGTTGTGCCGTCTTCTTCGCCATGCCGATCATGGCGTTGCAGTGAGTAAGCAACAGACGTCCGAAATCGGTCAAGTGCGCGCCGCCCCCTGACTTGCCGCCTGTCTGGGACACAACAACGGGCTCTTTGAATGCATGGTTGAGTTGATCAATCAGCGCCCACGCTTGCCTGTAGGACATCTTCATGGAACGTCCGGCTGCCGAGATCGACCCCAACTCATCTATCTTCTGCAACAGCTGGAGCTTGCCGGGGCCAAGTCGCCCGTGCGTTCCCAGGTCGATACGGACTATAAGGTTCGTCATTCCGTCGACTCCCTCGTGCTCGTAACGTGCATTTTGCGCGCTCCCGCGAAAAGCACAACGCCCACCTCCCTGCGGTCATGCGAAAGGCGTGTTTTGTCAACCAGCTAGCAAGTCAGCGGGCGAGGCGCTAGGTTTGGATCGACATAGCGCCCACATTGAAAGGCTGGCTCTCATGATGCGGATCCGAGTGGAATTTCAGGCATTCACGGCTTTGACGCTGTTTGTCGGACTTTCGATGCTGTTTGCATTGGCGGCATCTGGGCCGGTGCAGGCGGAGACGTCTTTCATCACGGTGCAATCAACGACGTCGACGGAAAATTCCGGTCTGTTTGCCTATCTCCTCCCGCTCTTCACCAAAAAGACCGGCATCGAGGTTCGCGTTGTTGCGGTTGGGACGGGCCAAGCAATCAAGAACGCACGCAACGGAGACGCGGATGTTTTGCTGGTTCACGCGCGTGCAGACGAAGAAAAGTTCGTCGCCGACGGCGAAGGCGTGAAGCGCTACCCCCTCATGTATAATGACTTTGTGCTTGTCGGTCCGCAGGCCGACCCTGCAGCGGCCGCCGGAAGCGACGTTGCGAAAGCGTTCAAAGCCGTTGCCGATAAGAAAGCTCCGTTCATCTCACGCGGCGACGACTCCGGCACGCACAAGGCTGAGCTTGCCATCTGGAAGTCGATCGGCGTCGATGTGAAGCAAGCGTCCGGCTCGTGGTATCGAGAAGCCGGACAAGGCATGGGCGCAACGCTCAACATGGCCTCGGCCATGAATGGATATGTATTGAGCGACCGGGCAACCTGGTCGGCCTTCAACAACCGTGGCGAGTTGACGATCCTCTGCCAAGGCGACAAGCGGCTACACAATCCCTACGGAGTCATATTGGTCAATCCCGCAAAGCATCCGCATGTAAAAGCCAAGGAGGGACAGGCGTTCGTCGACTGGCTTATATCGGCCGAAGGCCAGGCCGCTATTGCAAATTTCAAGATTAACGGCGAGCAGCAATTCTTTCCTGCGACCAGCGATTAGAGACGCGCCGCTTACAGGCTCTTTTGCATGTCGCGCACGAACGACGAAAGTCCGAGCAGGCGGCCGCGCTTGAGACGCTCAGCTGCGAGAATGGCATGGACGGCGCGCACGCTCTCTTCAACATCTACGTTGACGATCACATAGTCATACTCAGGCCAATGCGAAATCTCGGCGGAGGCCTCTGCCATCCTTCGCGCAACAACCTCGTCAGGATCCTGCGCTCGCGTGCGCAGTCGTTGTTCGAGCACGCGGCCAGACGGCGGCATTACGAAAACGCGCACAACATCGCCCGGCATCTTTTCGCTCAACTGCTGCGCGCCTTGCCAATCGATATCGAACAGCACGTCTTTTCCAGCCTCGATGGCTGCCGCTACGGGAGCCGACGGTGTGCCGTAGTAATTGTCGAACACGCGTGCCCATTCGAGCAAAGAACCAGAATCCCGCATAGCCTCGAAGCGGGCATGGTCGAGAAAAATATAGTCCTGGCCGTCAATCTCCCCAGGTCGGGGCCGGCGGGTCGTGACCGAAACCGACATCGCAATGTGGGGATCCTCCGCCAATAGCCGACGGGCGAGCGTCGTCTTTCCCGCCCCGGAGGGTGAAGACAGGATATACAGCAGGCCCCGGCGGGCGATGGCGGGACGTGCGTCGGGCTTCGTGTCAGTCATGGTCCTAAACCGGTGGGGTGGATTTCAGTTATTCGACGTTCTGAACCTGCTCGCGCAATTGGTCGATGACGCTTTTAAGCGAAAGCCCCAACCGGGTGACATCGACGGCGTTGGCCTTGGAGCACAGCGTATTGGCTTCGCGATTGAACTCCTGAGCAAGGAAGTCGAGTTTCCGGCCAACCGCACCCTGCTCTGACATGATCTCCCGGGCGGCGGCCACGTGGGCGTTGAGCCGGGCCAACTCTTCCTCGACATCGGCGCGCGTTGCGGCCAGCACTGCCTCTTGATGCAACCGCTCGCTATCGAAATTGCTCGAGCTATCGACCAGTCGCGAGATCACCTCTCTGAGGCGAGCCCGAATGGCCTCAGGGGTCCGAGATGGAGAGGCGCGAACATCTGCGGCCAGCGTTTCGATTTGGCTCACCTGCTCGCTTAGGACGTTCTGGATGCGTGCGCCCTCTGAGCGTCGCGCTTCCAACAGCTTGCTCGCGGCTTCTTCGAAACTTGAAACTAGTGCGCGTTCGCGCACGGCGCGTTGTTGAACATCGTCCAAACCGCCTTCAACGGTTTCCAGAACGCCCTTCATAGCTAAAAGCTCAGCAGGACTTGGTCGAGCGCCGCCGGTCAGTTCCGCAACCCGCTCCGCCGCCTTGAGGATATCGTTGAGTAGCCCCTCGTTGAGACGAACTGATCCGTTGGCGCAACGTCGCTCAACGGTGAGGTTGACCGACACGTTGCCGCGAACAAGCCTTTTCGCGATGGCTTCACGCACGGGGGCATCCAGGTTGTCGTAACCTGGCGGCAAGCGCATGCGGACGTCGAGGCCGCGGCCGTTGACGCTGCGGATTTCCCAGGTCCACGCCAGTCCCTCCGCCGCGCCGTCCGCGCGCCCATATCCTGTCATGCTAGAAAGTGCCATCAGTCCTTCGCTCTCTATTGCGCTCGCCGCAAGCGAAGAACTTCTCATCCCCGGGCGCTCACGCGGGGCGCAAAATAGCCCTTATGCTCTTCAGCGCCTACTGTTTCTTGGGCTTCCGGACCGGAAGGGGAATGTCGGCGCTGGCACTGGCCGCCTTCTGACGGCTGTCAGTCTTACTTGTCTTTGCGTCGCCGGTCGTATCCTCGGGAACGGGCGTAACGTCCGGATTTGGCGATTGCGAAGCAGAATTTGCCGAGCGAGTCTTAGCGGTCTGACGTTCGACCTCACGCCATTTTTGCACTGCACTATTGTGCTCTTTCAGCGTCTCGGAGAACACGTGCCCGCCGGTGCCGTCAGCTACAAAATACAGATCGTTCGTCGCTTCTGGATTGAGCGCAGCCATGATCGCGTCTCGCCCCGGGTTACAGATCGGACCTGGCGGCAATCCGTTCATTTGATATGTGTTGTAGGGCGTCTTCGTGTCGATGTCGGGTTTGGTGATTGCACGGCCAAGAGATCCTTGCCCGCCGACGATGCCATAGATGATGGTGGGATCCGACTGGAGCCTCATGCCCTTCTTGAGGCGGTTATGGAAGACAGCGGCTACCTTTGAACGTTCGTCCGCGCGCCCCGTCTCCTTTTCGACGATCGAGGCAAAAACCACGGCCTCCTCGACAGTGCGAAGCGGAAGTTCGCTTTGGCGCTTCGTCCAAGCAGTCTCAAGGAACTCGCTCATGTGGGCTTGCATACGATCAAGCAATTCCTGGCGGCCCATACCCTTCGAGATCAGGTAGGTGTCGGGCATCAAGGAGCCCTCGGGCGGAACCTTTGTTATCTCGCCACTCAGATTGCTCTCGGCCCGCAATCGCTCCACGATTTGCTGACTGGTAAGCCCCTCGGGGATCGCGACCTTGTATTGGATGGACTTACCCTGAGCCAGGGTGTCCAGAACCTCGCGCATTGAAGCGTGCGCTTCAACTTGGTACTCGCCAGCCTTGAGATCGAGGTTGCGTTTGCCGCCAAACAGCGTCTGGAAAAGATGTCCAGCGACGAAGGTCCAGCGATTGGCAATGACGCCCTGCTCTTCCAGGGTTTCGGCGATCTGGATACGGCCCTTGCCTTTGGCGACCACAATCGTGCGGGCTTCCCCCAGCGGACCTGGGCGTTCAAACTGATTGTAGAGAACGACACCCATGCCTCCGAGCGTCAACATCGCTACGAGAGCTAGCGTGAAGAGCCCGCTCGCCACCCGCACCATGCCGCCGATGAACCGCGATGGCTCATTCTCCTGCAGTCCGCGTGGACGCGCAGGCGCACGCGCGGGTTCTAGACGCTCATTTGGGCTACGTGCGCCAGCGGTTCGCGTTCGGGTAACGTCCGATCGCTTCTTGCGGTTCTGCATGGTGCCTCGAAACTACCCCTGAAACGTCCCTTGGCGCGCGCCCCGTGCGGTGTCGCATTCTTTTTCAGGCGCCGAAAAACGGTTCCGCCACGCAAAGTGGCGGCCCGCCTGTAAGTAATGACGCTTGCCGCAAAATGTGGCGAAAGCTTGGGCTTCAGGCCACGCGGCGGAGGACGATCGACGCATTCGTTCCGCCAAAGCCAAACGAGTTGGAGAGCGCCGTGTTGATTTCGCGCGGCTTGGCTGTGTTGGGCACAAGATCGATCGCGGTGTCGACAGACGGATTATCGAGATTAAGCGTCGGCGGTGCAATGTTGTCTCGGATGGCGAGCACCGAGAAGACAGCTTCGACCGCGCCAGCCGCTCCGAGCAGATGGCCAATGGCCGATTTGGTGGACGACATAGCGAGTTTGCCCGCACTGTTGCCGAAAAGGCGCTCCACCGCGCCAAGTTCGATCTCGTCGCCCATGGGCGTCGAGGTGCCATGAGCGTTCACATAGTCGATCTCGCTCGGCGTGATGCCAGCCCGCTTCAAAGCAGAGCGCATGCAGCGGAAGGCGCCGTCGCCCGACTCCGAGGGGGCGGTGATATGATAGGCGTCGCCCGACATGCCGTAACCGATGACCTCGGCATACATCTTTGCACCACGGGCCTTTGCGCGCTCGTAGGGCTCCAGCACGACCACGCCAGCTCCTTCGCCCATGACGAAGCCGTCGCGGTCTTTGTCGTAGGGTCGGGAGGCCTTAGTCGGGTTGTCGTTGAAGCCCGTGGACAGCGCGCGGCAAGCTGCGAAACCTGCAAGCGCGATGCGGCAGATCGGGCTTTCGGTGCCACCCGCCACCATGACCTCCGCTTCGCCGTTTGAGATCAGGCGCGCGGCATCGCCTATGGCATGGGTGCCCGTGGAGCACGCCGTGACCACGGCATGGTTCGGTCCCTTGAGCTGATGCTTGATGGAGACGTATCCGCTCGCGAGGTTGATCAGCCGGCCCGGAATGAAGAACGGGGAGACGCGGCGCGGTCCCTTCTCCTTCAGCAGCAGCGAGGTGTCAGCAATGCCCGAAAGTCCGCCAATGCCCGAGCCGATCAGGACGCCAGCTTCTTCCTGCGCCTCGGCAGTGTCGAACGTCAGCCCGGAATCGGCAATGGCCTGATCGGCGGCCGCGACGGCGTAGATGATGAAGTCATCGACCTTGCGCTGTTCCTTGGGCTCCATCCAATCGTCGGGATTGAACAGGCCCTCGCCCGATCCACGCGGGATGAAATTAGCGATCTGGCAGGAGATGTCGGAGACATCAAACTCTTCGACACGGCGTGCGCCGTTCTTGCCGGCCAGCAATGCCTTCCAGCCCGCCTCGACACCACTGCCGACGGGGCTAACCAATCCAAGTCCGGTAATGACGACGCGGCGCATTCGTGAAGTCTCTCGCCGAGGTAGATGGTTCTTGAAAAAGTATCAGGCTCAAGGATGAGCCGGGGGCCGGTTGTCCGGCCCCCGAAGTTATTTCGGCTTGCCCTGCCCCACACGGAGCACGACTTGCAAATTGCGGATCGATTTAGGCGGCCGAGGCGTTCTTTTCGAGGAACTTGACCGCATCGCCGACCGTAAGAATGTGCTCGGCGGCATCGTCGGGAATTTCGCAGCCAAACTCTTCCTCGAAGGCCATCACGAGCTCAACGGTATCCAAGCTATCCGCGCCCAGATCGTCGATAAAGCTGGCGTTCTCCGTGACCTTCTCGGCCTCGACGCCCAGATGCTCAACGACAATCTTTTTCACGCGCTCTGCGACATCGCTCATCTTCTTTTCTCTCGTATCCCTGTTGAAGTGAGAATTCGAACGCACAACCCGGATTTAGTGGACCGGGTAACCTCGTCCGTACGGCCTTTTCAGCGTCCGCTGCTGTTCACTTGAGCCACCAGTTCCAGTCCGAAGCTGGATGTGACGGCACCATGTAGACAATCGGCAGCGCAAATCAAGCCTCTAACCCAAGTTGCCCACGGAAGCCCCCATGTTTGAAAAAATGGCCATCGCTGGACCTGGGGCGCGCTAAATCCTTGTTTCCTGTGGATTGTCGGCACCCCACAGGCGCAAGTGGGCCATTTACCATGTTTTTCCCAGGGCATCTTTTTGGTGCGACATAGAGATCCCTCTGGATTTCGGGCGGCTTCAGGCAGGGAATCACACCATCGCCATGCCGCCGTTGATGTGGAGCGTCTGGCCGGTGACATAGCCGCCTTCATTGGAGGCGAGATACAGGCAACCGGCTGCGATATCCATCGGCGCGCCAAAGCGTTGAGTTGGAATCATCGCAGCAATGTCACTCTTCTGCTTGTCGTTGAGGACGTCGGTCATCGCAGTCGTGATGAAACCAGGAGCAACGCAATTGGCGGTGATTCCACGCGACGCGACCTCTCGCGCGAGTGATTTCGTCATGCCGATCATACCGGCTTTCGAAGCTGCGTAGTTTCCTTGGCCAGGATTGCCGAACACGCCGGAAACTGAAGCGATATTGATGATACGACCATAGCCCGACTTTGAACGCATCATATGGCGCGAGGCTGCGCGGCACAGCATGAATGTCGATGTCAAGTTGACCGCGATCACGTCATCCCACTGATCGTCTTTCATGACCATGAAGAGGTTGTCTTTGGTGAGACCAGCGTTGTTGACCAGGATATCGAGGCGTCCACCCAGCGCCTTCACGGCTTCGTCGATCAGTTTGCCAACGGCGGCCCGATCAGCCAAATCGCACGGCACGATCTGGACGCGATCTCCCAGCTCCTTTGCCAGCGCCTCAAGTGCCTCGACCTTGCGGCCCGAGATGGCGACGGTTGCCCCTGCCTTGTGGAATACGCGCGCGATCTCAGCGCCAATGCCACCCGTCGCGCCCGTTACGAGAGCCGTTTTGCCAGTCAGATCGAACATATCGGAAGGTTCCTGAGAATGATGGTCCGGTTGAATTTGGCTGCTTTGTGCGCGAGCGAACCGCCAGCGTCAAGCAACGCCAAGCCAGGTTGCCAGGGCCGGTACCGACCAAGGTCCAAGCCTGGGGAGGCAACGGGGCCAGAAAAAATCAGCGTTGAAGCAATGGAAGGCCCTGCCGGCCAAGAAGAAATTGGCGCGGCAGGGCGAAAAGTCTCGCCGGACCCCTACGGTCGCTCCGGGGAGGGATTGCCTCAGGAAACAATCGCGCCGTAGGCCGCATCGATATCGGCAGGCTGCCCGATACTCATGGAATTGGCGCTGGGTGAGGTGCGCTTGACGAGGCCAGCGAGCACTTTGCCAGTGCCGATCTCAAAGAAATCCGTGACACCATTTGCCGTCATGTAGGCCACGCATTCACGCCAACGCACCGTGCCGGTCACCTGTTCGACAAGGCGCTTGCGGATTTCGTCGGGATCGGAAATCGGGCTTGCCAGAACATTCGCGACAACGGGGACGACGGGCGCGTCGATCGTCACATTGCTCAGGGCCTCGGCCATGGCGTCGGCGGCGGGCTGCATCAGCGCGCAATGAAAGGGTGCGGACACAGGCAAAGGTACAGCGCGCCGCACACCTAGGCCCTTGCCCACTTCTCCAACGCGATCGATGGCGCTCTTGTGCCCCGACAGTACGACCTGTGTTGGCTCGTTGTCGTTCGCAACTTGGCAGACGTCGCCCTGAGCAGCTGCTTCAGCCACTTTGATTGCAACATCCATCCCAACGCCCAGCAGAGCCGCCATAGCACCCTGCCCCACCGGCACCGCTCTCTGCATGGCCTGCCCACGGAGCTTCAATAAGCGTGCAGTGTCCGCCAACGAGAATGCACCGGCAGCAGCAAGCGCGGAATACTCTCCCAGCGAGTGACCGGCGACAAACTTCACGTGGTCCTTGAGCGAAAAGCCCTTCTCGCTTTCCAACACGCGCATGACGGCCATGGACACTGCCATCAATGCGGGCTGTGCATTCTCGGTCAGCGTCAGCGTATCTTTCGGGCCGTCCCACATGATGGCCGAGAGCTTCTGGCCCAACGCCTCATCGACTTCATCGAAAACAGCCTGCGCGGCGGGAAATGCCTCTGCCAGGGCCTTACCCATCCCGACGTCCTGGCTACCCTGACCGGGGAAAACAAAAGCTTTTGCCATACTTAGAGCGCGCCTCCGTCTTGGCACCGGAACAAATGATGTTGGTGCGGTGTATTTTGGCGCTTTAGGCACGCATCGGACGGCCGCTGTCAAGCTGGTGCGATGTCGGTGGAGAAGCCCGCGAGGCAATGCGCGCAGATCTTCGCACGGGTTCTCGATGCGCAACGATTGCGCCGACTTCAGGCTTCACCACGAATAGCGCGCCAAACCGGCAGTGCAATCAAAGTGATGATCGCCGCAGCAATACCCCCAGCAATCAATCCTACCACCGCCGATACGAAGGCGCCTCCGAGCCAACCCAGCGCTTCGCCTAATATGCCGGGCACCGAGCCGCCCAACGTTTCGGAAATCGCGTGCAACAGATGCTCGCCGGCGCTGAACCCAAAGGTATTGAAACCGTGGATTAGGATGCCTCCACCGACCCACAGCATTGCAATAGTGCCGACGAACGACAGACCTTTCAGAAATGGCGGCATCGCCCGCACGAGCCACCGACCGAAGCGGCTTGTAATGGGGCCGCCGTTGAGGGCCAGCCATACGCCCAGGTCATCGGCCTTTACGATAAGTGCGACGGCGCCATAGACGCCCACCGTTACAAGAATGCCGACGAACGCCAGCACAAGCGCTTGAATGATGAGGCTCGGCGCTGTGATGTTGGCGAGAGAAATGGCCATGATCTCGGCGGAAAGCACGAGATCGGTGCGAATGGCGCCAGCTACCTTTCGGTCTTCCAGAGCTTTCGCATTCGCAGCCGGGATCTCCACTACCCCGTGCGCCGCCACCGAGGCATGTGGGGCGAGCATCGAGTGGATTTTCTCGTAGCCTTCAAAGCACAGATAGAGGCCGCCTGCCATCAGGATCGGCGTCAGAGCCCAAGGTGCTACGACGCTGAGCAGAAGCGCGACCGGCATCAAGTAGATGAGCTTGTTCTTGAGCGATCCAAGGGCAATGCGGCCAACGATTGGGAGTTCGCGCTCGGCGGCTAATCCGGTCACATACCTTGGTGTCACGGCGGCGTCGTCGACTAAGACACCAGCAGTTTTGGCGCCAACCCGCGCGGCCTGGCCCGAAGCATCGTCAAGCGTCGCCGCTGCGAGTTTCGCCAGTGCCACAACGTCGTCGAGAAGGGCCAGAAGGCCAGTGCTCATGGTGGGCTCCAGACAAGCATTTTTGTAGTGCCGCGAATAGGACGGGGCGGCCTTACCTGAGGCATAAAGCTGTTTGCCGGCTCAGAGAAGTGGAAGTGTGCGCATCGCCGCCGTCCGAAAGTGACGCGACTTGCACGAATAACGCAAGAAAAAGGCCCGCCACGGAGCGCGGGCGGGCCTTCGGGGATCCATATTTGAAGCCGAGATTTATGCGGCTTCTTCTTCTTCTTCCGTTTCCTCGCCCTCTTCTTCGGCTTCCTCGTACTCGCCGTCGTCCTCTTCGCCGTCTTCGTCGACTTCCTCGACCATTTCCAAGACGCCATCGATCAGCTCGAAGAGAACTTCCTCGTCAGTATCCTGCACTTCGGTCAGGGCCTGGACCAGGGCATCCGCAATCGGAGCTACCTTCAGCAGAGCACGTTCGTCATCGCCAACTTCCATATCTTCCATAAGGGCGAGCCCTTCGGTGCGCGCGGCTTCTTCGCTATCCTCGACGCTCCAGATAGTCTCTTCCGTGTATGACGCAAATTTCATGAGCGCGGCCTCCTATGCCATGCGGTCAGCATCAACATTTCGCTGCGTGGCTTAGGCGAGAGCCATTACCACGCATTGGTTGGGGGGAATTCTGAAACACGCAGGTACATTGAAAGAGGTAGTAGGCGCTGATTCCCTGGGCGGTACCATGACAGTAATGTGCATACCCCCAGGTTGCCGCAGCATCTGTCTAGTGCAAGTCACGCAAAACCAGCGAGTCGCGCATCATTGAGGATTGCCGTACTCGTCGATAATGACCGAGAAAGTGCGGGTCGCCGGCTCTCCGTTCCCCAGCCGGCCCGAGATTGTAAAGGTGTCCTCGCCGGTTTGTCCCGGGGTCGGCTTGTATATGATCTCCGTGCCCTTGATGGGTGTACCGACACAATTGCCTGACAAGGAATACTGGATGACGGTATCGGCGCCCTCAACAGTCTCGACACTGCCCTTGGCTGGTGGGGCGATCACGTCGATGCGTGGATAGCCTTTGAAGACGCAGTCCGGCGTGAATCCCGCCATCACGAACACCCGCTTGGCTTCACCGGGCTTCACGCGAGTTCCGCGTCCGTCACCCGCCCGGCTTGGATCGCTCCACAGCGCTAGCAGCGCAATCGTTGCCGCAATCAGCGCAGCAACGAGCTGAACATCGCATATTCGCCAGCGCAACCGGGAAGATGCAGCCATCCAGGGCACGGAATTTGTCTGGGGAACAACGGGCTCGGGTTGCCGAGCGGGCTGGCGGATCATTGGCGGCGCCTTTCCCTTGCAGCCCGCGCACCTGAGGCGCCAGCTTTCAGACCAAGGCTACGGTTTGATTCGCGTGTCTGGATAGGTCTCAGCCATGCGCTGCACCATCCACCCCTAACCTAAGGGGCTTCGGCTTTGGCTATAGGGCTTAAGCCTTTGGACCGGGCCCGACTTCGCCGCCTTCCTTGCGCCAAGCCGAGAAGCCACCCGTGATGTGCCCAACCTTTGGCAGGCCCATATCTTGCACCGTTTTGGTCGACAGGGCCG
This sequence comes from Hyphomicrobiaceae bacterium, assembly GCA_041397645.1. Taxonomy (NCBI): domain Bacteria; kingdom Pseudomonadati; phylum Pseudomonadota; class Alphaproteobacteria; order Hyphomicrobiales; family Hyphomicrobiaceae; species Hyphomicrobiaceae bacterium. The sequence goes on from JAWKWE010000005.1 coordinate 370,003, forward strand.
AGCGCCAGCCACTCATGCAATAGAAGACGAAACGCTTTCCCGAGGCGAACACCGGCTTGTGGTAAGGGCTTTCAGGATCGACCCAAAACTCCAGCATTCCGCGTGGGCAATGAAACGCACCGGGGATCATCCCTTCACGTTCCAACTCACGAGGATCGCGCAGATCGACGAACACGACGTCGTCGCGCCCTAGCAGTGCCTTCGCCTCATCGACGCTCAGATTTTCGATTTGCGTGTTAGCATCGGCCACCATCTGCTTGATGCCGTGCTTCAACTTGAGCCCTTCAGACATTACTCTGCTCCATGCGGCGAATTCCTTCCGCAATCAATACAGCATAGATCGACAAAACAAACCCCGACAACATGTTGACGCTGACGAGCGACGCCGCGATCTGCGCGACAGCCGGATCGAAGACCCATGTCAGCATCCGCTCCACGATGTCGTCGAACGTCTGTTTGAGCAGGAACAGAAATTCGCTGGCCTGCTCCATAGTTGGGTGGGCGGGCATTTCGAAGGTCGCCTGCCGCGCCAATTCACTGAAGCCTGGGGCAGCAAGGAAGGATTGGCCCACCGAAAAAACGATGCCCAGCGGCGCAGCAAGGCGAAAGTAGCCCCAGCGCAGCGGACGGGCCTTAAGCGTGGACGTCAGCCAGCGCACGATTTGTACGCCCAGGAACAATGTGAAAGCGAAGATCCCGGCGACCTGCATCAAACGCTCGGGATCAGTTCCGAGAAATGTCAGCAATCCCACGACACCTGCAAGCAGCGCTTTGGCGAAGGCCTCACCGCTCGCGACGATCCAGGCCAGCACTGCGGCGCGTCTTGGTGCGCGGTCGAAATAGAATGGGATCTCATTTTGCAGGCGTGCGTACTCTAACCTCATTCCGAGAATGAACGCGATGGCCGCCGTTCCAGCTGCAAAGCCCAGCGGATAGGTAAACCCCGCCCACGCAATGGCGACGATGGCCGCCAGCTCCAGCACCATCATGAGGGCGTTAAAGAGAATGTACATCGGCCCCCGGCCCGCCTTTCCACTTCATGTCGTCGAGACATGAACATGCTAGCAGATGTGGCTTACACGCGAAATGCTCGGGCGAGCGCTCGGTTGAGTTGAGGGGGATGCCCGCAAGCTAAATCAAAACCGGGAGTTCGATTGCCGGCAACTGCTTCAGCTTGTGGCCTTTTCGCTTGTGCAAACGGCGTCGCCATCGCGCAAAAGTTCAGCTTGGAACGGAAACGAGCGACGCATGAACATCATCTCCTTTCCAGTGTCGCCGATGATCCCCAGATGCGGCTTCTTGCTTTCCTTCTCGGTCCAAACTGTCGCTTGGACGACATAGCTGGCCGCCTTCGGATCGAGCGTGAGATGGCCCTCGAACTGGCGGTAGGTTGCGTCGCCCTTTCCAGCCTGAACCGTCATGGCCATGCCGCCGCAGCCGCCGTCGTCCTTTACCAGAACACCGCACCACCCTGAGGCGCACGGGCTGAGGTCGATCGTCATCGTGCAGGGCTTGCCGCCGCATTTCTCGCGCACCGCGGCATATCCGAAATAGCGCCCGGTCCACCGTCCGGCGATCTGAGTGGGTTTGACGTCGTCGTCGGATGAAATTTGCGCCGCGTGTTCCGCATCGTTTGCCGCGAAGGCGCCATAGGCCAGTGGCAGGCTCAGCCCCATGAATAGAACCAATATCGCAAATCTCGATCTCCAGACGCCGCCTCGTTTAAGGAACTGGGCTGCGGCTTCGGTCGTACGCAGTGCAATCGGTTGCATACTGTGGCTCCTCATTATGCCTGTCTCGGTCGTTGCCCTTCTGTCGGGCTTGGGTGTCGTCAATCTGCCGTATGAAATGCTTCTGCTGGCGGAACGTGTGCCGGTTCTCTTCCCACTGCATATGGTGGCCTCTGCCTGTGCTCTTGCCCTGCTCGGCCCCACCATTCTGTTTCGCAATAGGCCGCATCTTCATCGCGTGCTGGGGCGGACTGTTGGCGTCTTTGTGGTCGTTGGAGGGCTGACGGCCATTCCTGTGGCCATTGTCAGTTCTTCGGGCTTGATGGCGCGGGCTGGGTTCTTCGTACAAGGACTGGTTTGGTTAACTCTGCTCATCGGCGGTTGGATGGCGATCCGCAATAAGCGCCGCGCTGAGCATGCACGGCTGATGCTCGCGATGACGGCTGTGACGACGGGCGCGGTCTGGTTCCGCCTTATCATCGGCACGGCGCTTTATCTCAAACTGCCTTTCGAGCCGACCTACGCGCTCGCGGCGTGGGTGGGCTGGATCGTGCCACTTTGTCTGGTGCTTTATGTACCGCGGCACACTGCACAATCCCTGTTTTCGGGGCGTCCCCGGCCGGTCTCGCCTGTCGCGTGATGATGGTCTAGGGTGCGTCCGATCAAACGGGAACCCAATTCTTATGACCAAGACCATCGAGCCATCGCGCGATATCGCACGCCTTATCGAGATCATGGCGGCGTTGCGCACGCCGGTTACCGGATGCCCCTGGGACCTGGCGCAGAACTTCGAGACGATTGCGCCCTATACGCTCGAAGAAGCCTACGAGGTGGCGGACGCGATTGAGCGTCGCGATCTCGACGATCTCAAGGATGAGCTGGGTGACCTCCTTTTGCAGGTCGTCTATCACGCCCGCATGGGAGAAGAAGCTGGTGCGTTCTCATTTGGTGACGTCGTCGAGGGCGTGACCGCGAAGATGATACGGCGTCATCCTCATGTCTTCGGAGACGAAACGGCACGGTCGCCCGGCGCGGTTGACGGTATCTGGGCCAAGATCAAGGCTGAAGAAAAAGCGCTGAAGTTGGAAGCCGGGAAAGCTCAGACAGAACACCGCTCCATTCTGGCGGATATTCCGGCCGCCCTTCCTGGCCTGACACGCGCGATAAAGTTGCAGGACAAAGCCGCGCGCGTGGGTTTCGATTGGCCAGGTCTGACGCCTGTGTTCGACAAGGTGCGCGAGGAACTCGCCGAGCTGGAAGAAGTTGCGTTGCCGGATGCGAGCGCCCCTGTCGCGAATACTGCGCGGCCGGCGCATCCGTTGGAGGCCATCAAAGAAGAGTTCGGCGACCTGCTTTTTGTGATGGCGAACGTCGCGCGTCACCTCAAGATCGATCCTGAAGCGGCGTTACGTGGCGCAAATCAGAAATTCGTCCGTCGCTTCAACCACATCGAGACACGTCTGGCAGATGAGGGCCGCGCGCCCGCGCAATCCACTCTGGAAGAGATGGATGCGCTTTGGGACGAGGCGAAAGCCCTTGAGAAGGGCCAGGGTAATCCAACTGAGCGTTAGCCACACAGACGCAACAATGCGTCGTGCAGTGGATCGAGACCCTCAGCAGGAGGGCGAAGAGGCAATAGAGCACCCATGCCTTTCGCACGCCAATAGGGCTTCCACAAATGTGCCCATGTCCGTGCGTCAGGTGAGTCCATTGCCTTTGTCGTCACAGGATGTGGCTCGCTCCAGCCGCCGAGCCAGACTTGTACCGCCTGCCAAACGCGATGAGGAACGTCCGCGTTTGCCACGGCGCGCAATTGTGCAGAGCGTGGACGGCCGTTAGGCATGATGCAAACTTCCAGCGTTGCCATGCGCGATCCGATTTCGTCGCGTAAGCTCCACAAGAACGAGCTCCCCTTCGCCATCCCGGGTGCGTACGTCGCAACACAATGCTTCATGATCGAGCCCTCCTCCTCCAGTTCCTGTGGCGTGCGCAGACGCACGAAGGTAATTCCGCAGACTTCGTTTGCATCGTTGGCCAACGCAAGCCTGCTCGCGCGCGCTTGCGTGTAAAGCACCATTTGAAGTTCACAAAGCCAGCGGCTTGCCAACCTGCACGCCTCGATGGCGCCGAACCGAGGCGTCCATCCCGCTGGCACATAAAGGCCAGCCCCTTCATGCGGCATGTCTGCGTGCCAAGAGAGCAAGGCCAGAACGGCGACGGCAGCACGCTGCTCGCTGGTTTGGAAAGCCGTGAAGTTGCGCGCTGTCCAAAGTGCGAAGTCCGCGTCGCATACGCGATAGGCCAGCGAGACATGCTGCAACCAAGTGGCCGCGACGCGGTTTTCGCGCGGCAGGTGATTGCAGACCTTAAGCCCGAAGTCTGCGTCGGACGGCAATGGTGGAATTGGTCCACAAAATGCCTCAGGCGGCAGCCGGCGCAACCAGAATGGCACACCAAGCTCGCGGGCGGCATGTTGCAGTACGCGCCCTGAACGGATGATTGCACACGCACGCGCGCACGCCGCCTCATTGTAGGCGCCGCACGTGATGGCATGTGCCAGTCCCGGAAAGGACCAGAGCAAATCCTCAAAATACGAATGCATCGCAATGAGGCGATCCAGGCGCGCACGATTGGCGGACGGAAACCGACCAACCATCGCACTCACCTGGGCGAGCTTACGCGCACGCACAGGCGCGCGTTCGGCCCGCGCAGCAGACGCGCGAGACGTCATAAGAAACACTTCGCTTTCTAAAAGCAGACGCAGTTGGGCTGTTGGCAGCCCGACCATGCAAATTCTTGATTGGTGGTTACGCCCTGAGGCGCAGCACAACGCGAGGCAATCCGGCACCCGCAAGCGCGGGGTGCGGGCCATCAGGCAAGGACGAAGCGTGTGCTCAGCATGGGGAACTCCCCGAAAAACAATTAAGACAATGCGCAAAAGGCGCGAAGGAGGCGTTGGATACACCCAGCGCCGCCAAATTGGAAGCGGCAATTTCGTGGCAGCACTTATCGGTTAACTGACGGTTCCGCCGTTGGCGTTTCTGATCTCCGTCGAAACGTGCTCCGGGCGCACGCCTAGTCCAATCATTCTACCAGGCAACTGCTTCAACACAGGCGTTGCCAGGATCGCGCGCAGGACAAGCGGTGGCTGAATTGTCGTTCGCTCGCTTAATGCTCTCTGGATAATTGTGTTCTGAATCTGAAGCTGCATTGCCTGCGTCACGCGCGTTGGAAAGCTCCGCCGCTCTTGCACTTGCGCCAAATCATCGAAGATCAACGAATGCGTTTGCAGAGGCTTTGCCAAAATGTTGGCGGCTGCCACGGCGTCTTGAACGGCAAGGTTCACTCCGACGCCGCCAATGGGGCTCATGGCATGAGCGGCATCACCGATGCAGAGCAAGCCGGGTCGGGCCCATCGTTCGAGCCGATCAACCTTTACGGTCAATAGCGATACCTGATCCCAACTTGTGATCGCCTGCAATCGCGCGGCATCGAAGGGAAGCAGCGGAGCCACACGCGAGCGAAAGTCGTCAATGCCCGCGTGGCGGATGAGATCATTGCCACCCTTCGCAATCACGAAGGCGCACTGCCAATAGTCTCCGCGATTGAGCATGATGAGAATGCGGCCAGCTTCGAAGCGCCCCTGCGTTTCTATCGTATCGGTTGGATTGCGTGGGAGGCGGAACCATAAAACGTCCATGGGCGCGCCGCGATCGATGGGCTTAAAGCCCGCTCTTTCCCGTAGTCGCGATCCCCGCCCGTCCGCCGCAACGACGAGATCGGACGACAATGTAACAATCTCGCCGTTGGGGCCTTTGGCGATCAGCCCGACCACGCGCCCGTCGTCAAAAACGAGGTCCATCGCCTCGGTTTGCATCAGCAGTCTAAAGTTGGGGTAGGTTTGGCCCTTGTTGGCGAGGAAGTTCAGGAAATCCCATTGCGGCATCATCGCGATGTAGGGCGTTTTGACGGGAAGCGCGGAAAAGTCCGCAAGCTTGATGCGCTGGGCGCCGAATTGAGCGAACACCGCTGGGACCGCTTGATGAGGCAGTTTCAGGAACTCATCCAGCCATCCTAGTTCGTCCATCACGGTCATGGTGGAAGGGTGGATGGTATCGCCTCTGAAGTCGCGCAGGAAATCGGCGTGCTTTTCCAGCACCGCGACACGGACACCTGCGCGCGCAAGAAGTACGCCGAGAACCAGGCCAGCAGGCCCTCCCCCCCCGATCACACATTCCATCCGTTCCATCGAAAGCCTCGTTGGCGTCAAGCGTCAGACTATAACACCAGCCTTGCGCAGCCGGGCGATGATCCGGTCTTTTTTCTCAGATGGAAGTCGGACGCGCAGCGCTAGATCACCCTCGGGTGTTGATTGCCGGTCAAGCACATCGCTGGTCTCGTAAAGCCAAGCGATGAGGGCTCCTTCGTGCCCGGGAACCGTGAACTCCAAAAATTCATCGGCATGCCCCAACCGTGCGTCGATCGCGGCCAACAGGGCATCGAGTCCGGCTCCCGTTTGGGCGGACACGAGCACGGGCTTCAGGTCGTGGCGGATTGCTTCACGGCGCAGCTCTCCAAAGCGCTCCGCAGGTAACATGTCGATCTTGTTCCAGACCTCAAGAATGTTGCCGTCGGCTGAGACGGTGTCGATGCCGAGTTCGCCGAGCACCCTTTCTACGTCTCGCGCCTGAGCGTCGGTCTCCTCATGGGCGATGTCGCGCACGTGCAGCACAAGGTCGGCCTCGACCACCTCTTCCAAGGTTGCGCGGAAGGCCGCGACCAGCATGGTCGGCAGGTCCGAAATGAATCCGACCGTGTCGGACAGGATAATCCTGCGCCCACTGGGCAGCCGGACTTCACGCATGGTGGGGTCTAGGGTGGCGAACACTTGATCCATTGCCAGCACGCCCGCGCCCGTCACCTTATTGAACAGCGTCGACTTGCCTGCGTTGGTGTACCCGACGATGGCGACGATCGGATAAGGTACTTTACGCCGGCCCTTGCGGTGGAGTTCACGTGTCTTGACCACCTCTGCAAGCTCACGGCGAATGGCATCGATGCGATCTTGAAGCATACGACGGTCAAGCTCGATCTGAGCCTCACCGGGACCACCAAGAAATCCGCCACCGCCGCGCTGGCGCTCCAAGTGGGTCCAGGCCCGCACGAGCCGGCCTTTTTGATAGGTGAGATGCGCCAGCTCGACTTGCAGTACGCCCTCGCGGGTGCGTGCGCGTTCGCCGAAGATTTCTAGGATCAGACCGGTTCGGTCTATGACCTTGGCATTCCAAGCCTTCTCAAGATTGCGCTGCTGTACGGGCGAAATAGCGTGATCGACGATGACGAGTCCGATCTGCTGTTCGGCAATGACGCCCGTTAGCTCCTCAACCTTGCCTGAGCCAAAAAGCGTTGCCGGCCGTGGTGTGGTGACCGGGACAAGCATGCACGAGACAATGGAAAGCTCGATCGCCTCTGCGAGACCGCGCGCTTCAGCAAGACGGTTCTCGGGCGAATGGTGCCCTGCTCTATCGCGCAGGCTCTTGAATACAGGCACGAGCACGAGCGCGCGCGAAGGCGGCGCGCGTGTCTCTTCAGGCGCACGGCGGCGGGCCTTCAACGTCCGGCCCTTCTCTTCGCCGTCGTCTTCAGACGTGCTCGATGCGGACGTCACCCACCAAGACCTTCACCGTCCTGGTCATTCAGATTCACTGGACCACCCGGCATGATCGTGGAAATCGCGTGCTTATAGACGAGCTGAGAATGCCCATCGCGGCGTAACAGGACACAAAAATTATCGAACCAGCTGACGATGCCTTGCAGCTTTACTCCGTTGACGAGAAAGATGGTCAGCGGGGTCTTGTTCTTGCGGACATAGTTGAGGAACGTATCCTGAAGGTTTTGAGCGCGTTCGGCCATTTGTTATTATCCGCCGTTATTGTTGGTGTTGTTAGCGCGGTCGCCCGGGTTGCACCTTGCCGCTCTTAGCCCTGGCGCCAGCGGTAAGATAATCAATTGCAGGACGATTAAAAGAGCTGCACATCGACACAGTGCCTGAACTTTGGTCGTTAGGGGGGTGCGATTTCAGCAACATGATGAAATGCGTGGCGTAATTGTCGCGCAACGTTGCCGGGTTTTCCCAATCCGATTGACCGACCGTCTATTCGCACCACCGGCATAACCGTATTGGTCGCAGAAGTTATGAATGCTTCGGTTGCCTCATAGGCCTCGTTCAACGCGAACGGCCGCTGTTCGAACTCCAAGCCCAGGTGTCGTGCGGTATCCATCGCGGAGGCACGGGTAATGCCGGGCAAGATCCGGTTATCGAGGCCGCGTGTCACAATCTTGCCTGAGCCCGTCACGATCCAGGCGTTGCTTGAGGCGCCCTCCGTCACCAGACCGTTCTCGTCTGTGAACCAGACTTCCTTGGCACCCTGACGCTTGGCTTCGTTCTTTGCCAACACGGCAGGCAACAGCATGACCGTTTTGATGTCGGAGCGTGCCCAGCGAGGATCGCGCATGGAAATCACGCTGATGCCCTGCTCGGCCTGTGCCTCCGTCAGCGCCCTTACCTGTCGCCGTGCGAGCACGATGACACTTTGAGGGACGTCGGCATTGGGCAGTGCAAAGTCTCGCGGACCAGCTCCCCGCGTCACCTGGATGTACACGATGCCGTCCCGCACCCGATTGCGGCGTACCGTTTCGCCGATGATTTGGCGTAGGGCTGCGTGAGACATCGGCATCCTCATGCCGATTTCGCGCAAGGAGCGCTCCAGCCGCTCAAGGTGACGGCGCGCGTCAACAAGCTGACCGCACGATACCTCCACCACCTCATAGACGGCGTCGGCGAATTGAAATCCGCGATCCTCCGCATGCACTGCGGCCTCGGCATAGGGTCGATAGCGGCCGTTGACGTAGACGACGCGGCTCATGCGGACTTCCGATCAATTGCTCAGATCATGGCAAGGGCAGCCGTGGCTTTACGCGGCGTTGCCGCCGCGCTGATCGGATGACACACCCAGCGCGCGCAGCTTGCGATGGAGTGCTGACCGTTCCATGCCGACGAACTCGGCTGTGCGCGAGATGTTGCCGCCGAAGCGGTTGATCTGGGCGATCAGATATTCACGCTCGAAAATTTCGCGCGCTTCCCGCAGGGGCAAGCTCATCAAGTGTTCCGCACCGCCATTAACGGGCAGCGGCACGTTCGACCCGATTTCCTCAGGCAGCATGTCGGCGGTGATGACCGCTCCGGGTTCTCCCCCAGCCAGGATCATGAGACGCTCGATGTTATTACGCAGCTCGCGCACGTTGCCCGGCCAGTCGTGGGCCTGAAGCACTGCAACCGCATCCTCTCCGATTTGGCGAGGCGCAAGACCTGAAGCTTGAGCCACCTGGCCGACGAAGTAATGAATAAGTTCGGGAATGTCCTCGCGGCGCTCCGCAAGGCTCGGCACGCGAAGCGGCACAACATTGAGCCGGTGGAAGAGGTCCTCGCGGAAACGTCCCTCGTCTATCTCTCGTTCGATATCGCGGCTGGTGGAAGAGACGATGCGCGTGTCGACGGCGACCTTCTGCGCGCCGCCCAGACGGGTGAACTTCTGCTCGACCAGAACGCGCAGCACCTTGCCTTGCGTCTCCATCGGCATGTCGGCGACTTCGTCGATATAGAGCGTACCGGTGTGTGCCTCCTCCAGGGCGCCAACCTTGCGCGGCCCACCGGTGCGATCCTCGGTGCCAAACAGTTCCTCTTCGACCCGATCGGGCGCCATGGCTGCGGCATTCAACACCACGAAGGGCCCGTCGGCGCGGTGCGACTTTTGATGGATCACGCGCGCTGCGAGTTCCTTGCCGGTACCCGAAGACCCACGGATCAATATGCGGGAGTTGGTGGGCGCAACGCGTTCGATCTGGTTCTTGAGCTGGTTGATGGCCGGGGACTTGCCGATCATGTCTGCGGAAACGACCGAGCGTTCCTTCAGCTCCTTGACCTCGCGTTTCAACTGGCTTGCTTCGAGCGCGCGCAGGGTGACGAGCACCAGGCGATCAGACTTGAAGGGCTTTTCGATATAATCGTAGGCGCCGCGCTTGATGGCGGTGACGGCGGTCTCGATGTTGCCGTGGCCGGAGATGATGACGACCGGCAAATCGGGATAGGCGCGCTTCATAACGCTCAGCACTTCCAATCCGTCGAGACGGCTGCCCTGCAACCAGATGTCGAGAATGACAAGGTGCGGCCGACGGTCCTCGATGGCCTTGAGCGCTTCGTCGCTGTCGCGCGCCAGCCGTGTACGATGGCCTTCATCTTCGAGAATGCCTGCGATCAGATCGCGGATGTCTGCCTCATCATCAACGATGAGAATGTCTGCTGCCATATTTTGCCTCCCATGAGGTCTCGGTTGTTCTTGCTGTCGTCAGCACTTGTTCGTGTTCTAGGCGGTTTGAGCGGCGCTTAATTCGGCGAGCGCTGCTCCACCTGATCCGTTACGGGCTTCCGAGGGGGGAGCGCCCTTCACCGGCAGCACCACGCGCAGCATTGCGCCGCGCGTGCGCGTCTCGTTCAAGGGCGCATCCTCTAAGGATAGCGTTCCCCCGTGTTGTTCAATGATCTTCTGGACGATGGCGAGGCCCAGGCCCGTCCCCTTCGCGCGCGTCGTAACGTAGGGTTCCAGAAGCCGCGACCGGTTCTGCTTGGGCAAACCGATGCCGTTGTCGATCACTTCGATGGAAATCCGCTCGCCTTCTTGCGCCATACGCACTTCGATCTCGCCGCGATAGTCATCAGGCCGTCCCTGTTGTGGGCCATAGCCCTCGATCGCCTCGGTTGCGTTCTTAACAAGGTTCGTCATCGCTTGTGAAATGAGCCGGGTGTCGAAGCGCGTATTGACGGGAGTGTCGGGCAAGGACAACTTGAAATCGATGTCCTTATTGCTTTCCCGGAACAAGATGACGGGTTCTTGCACTGCATGCCTCAAGTCACCGTCCGTCATTTGCGGCGCCGGCATCCGCGCAAACGAGGCGAACTCGTCAACCATGCTCTTGATCTGACCGGTTTGGCGCTCGATCGTTTGCGTCAACTGTTCAAACAGTTCGCGATTGTCGTTCACCTGCTTGCCGAACTTGTTGCGCAGCCGCTCAGCCGATAACTGTATTGGGGTAAGCGGGTTCTTGATCTCGTGCGCGATGCGGCGTGCAACGTCGGCCCAAGCGCTAGTGCGCTGGGCTTGCACTAGCTCTGTGATATCGTCGAACGTTACGACCGAGCCCACGTCTCCTTCACCGGCACGTTCGCGCGTGATCTTGACTGCTAATGTACGCTCGTCGTCGCCCACTTCGCGCTTCACCTCGAGCTGCCCCTTCGATTTCAGCCCACTCTCGTCGCGTTCGGACAGCACAGCGGCGAACTCAGGAAGTATTTCCGACAGCGGTTTGCCGATGACATCAGTTCCCGTCAAATTGAGCAGATGCTCCGCAGATCGGCTCAACAGGGTGATGTTGCCTGCGCTGTCGAGACCGATCACCCCGGCCGAGACGCCCGACAGCACGGCTTCGATAAAGTTTCGCCGCTCCGATAACTGGGTATTGGCTGACACAAGTTCGTGCTGTTGAGCTTTAAGCTCGCGCGTCATGTGGTTGAAGGTTTCCGACAGCCTGCGCAGATCGCCCTCGCCACGTTTCTCCGGCAGGGCGATGTCAAGGTTGCCACGTGTCACTTCCTGTGCGCCTGCAATCAATCGGCGGATAGGCGCCACGAAGCGCCCAGCAAACCACATGCCGGCCCAGATTGCCGCAAGGAGCGCGGTCGTGGATATGGTGAAGTAAATCAGCCCGTGCGCAATCTTCAGGCCGCTGCGCGACTTGCGGAGACGGTTGTATTCGTCAGCGTTCTGCTCCGTGCGCTGGAGATGCGAAATCACCTTGGGCGAGATTGAGCGCACGACATAAAGGTAGCGCCCTGGAAGTTTGTCGAGTTTTGCTATTGCCGCGACTCGATAATCGGATTCAGGCATCAACAGCGGAACTTGTCCCGCTTCCGCCTGTTGTATGTCGCTCAACGGCGGAACGATGTAGGGGAGTTTCGGGTCTTCGATTGCCATCACCACCGGCACGCCTTCAGCGTCGATGATGTAGGCTGCGGGCAGATCGCGCAGACCGGCCTGTCCGATCAGAAACTTCTGGAATGCGTCCGGATCGTCCTTGAGGTCGTCGGCGGCGCCGTCGACGTCGCGTTTCATGTTCACGACGTCAGTGCGGATGATCTTGCCATGCTCTTCGACGTAGGCTTTGGCCACGTCGCGAGAGTTCTCCACGATGGCGCGAGTGCGGGTCGAAAACCAACCGTCCAGCGAGCGCGAGAAGGTGGTGGTCGCTGCGACCGCAAGCAGAAGCGCGGGCAAAGCAGCTACGATCGAGAACAAGCCCACGATGCGGGTTTGCAATCGCGCGCCGGGAATACGCTTGCGCCAAGCATGTGAGAGCCCGATGGCCTGACGCGCAATCACCGCGAGCATCGCAAGAATGAGCACAACGTTGGTCGCAAGCGCTGCCCACACGACCTCGTTGCGTGGCGCGATCGTGGTTAGTCCGGTAAGGATCAAATAGCTGAGGAGGGCTGAGATCATCGACAAGATGACGATGACAAGTCCAACCAGCGAGGTCTTCTCAGACGGATTGAGGGGACCCCACTCTTCCTCGATGATCGCGCGGGAGGCCGGCGACGTGTTCGGGCCGAGACCGCTGTGCGGCGGGACGCGCGAACTATTGCCTTCGCCCATGAACCCTATCAAACCCCTTAAACTTCAACGCGTCGCGGACCCTGGAGGCACCCTGCTCGCCCACGCCAACTACAGCCATCAAGCACCGCGGCAACAGTGAGGCTCATAGCCAAGCACCCAAACTGTGACATTTTCGCGACAACTGTGGCGTATCCCTGGAAGCTTTAATCGTCAAGCCCACGAAGGGTGCAAACAGTAGCTCCAACCCGGCCACACACGCTGATGTGATCGCAAAATGCATGGGCGCGGCATCGCGACAGGCCCATGCGACACCGGTTCGCAGAACGCAGCTTCAGCCTTCCACGGTGCGCAAGACGCGGATGTTGAGATCGCGAATGCGTGCTCTCAACGTATTGCGGTTGAGGCCGAGCAACTCGGCTGCACGGATCTGATTGCCGCGCGTAGCGGCCAGCGCAGCCGACAGCAATGGCTTTTCAACGTCGCGAATAATCCGGTCGTAAAGACCCGGCGGCGGAAGTTCGTTTCCAAAGGACGAGAAGTAACGCGTCAGATAGCGCTCGACTGCTTCGGTCAGATCACCGCTATCGCTCGAAGCGGAGGAGTTGGGCGGCGGGGAGGAGCCAGCAAGCTCCTGCTCCACGATCTGCGCCGTGAGCGTTTCCTGAGGATGGAGAGCAACCAGCCGGCGCACGACGTTCTCCAGTTCGCGCACGTTGCCGGGCCAGGGATGAGCCTTCAACCGCTCGATGGCGCCCGACTCGATGGTTTTCTGGCCGAGGCCCTCGCGACCGGCAAGACGAAGGAAATGTCGTACAAGGTCGCCGACGTCCTCCGTTCGCTCCCGCAGCGGGGGCAGCCGCATCGGCACAACGTTGAGCCTGTAGAACAGATCCTCGCGGAAAAGCCCCTGCTGGATCTGAGTTTTGAGATCACGGTGTGTGGCAGCAATGATGCGAACATTGGTCTTGATAGGCGTGCGCCCACCGACCGTGGTGTATTCGCCCTGTTGCAGGACACGCAGCAGACGGGTCTGCGCTTCCAGTGGCATGTCGCCAATCTCGTCGAGGAACAGCGTGCCGCCTTCAGCCTGCTCGAACCGGCCCGGCGTTCGCGACTGGGCTCCGGTGAATGCTCCCTTTTCGTGGCCGAACAGCTCGCTCTCAATAAGTTCACGCGGGATTGCAGCCATATTGATGGGCACAAACGGACCTTGGCGGCGCTTGCCGAAGTCGTGCAGCACACGCGCGACGAGTTCTTTGCCAGTACCGCTTTCACCCGTGATCATTACAGTGAGATCGGTCTGGGTAAGTCGCGCCAGGATGCGATAAATCTCCTGCATAGCAGGTGAGCGGCCGATGAGCGGAAGATCCTCACCGTCGACTTCACCGCCTGAAGTCGGCCGCTTGCGACCCGGCTCCGACAAAGCGCGACCGACGACGGCCACGACTTCGCTCAGGTCGAAAGGTTTGGGGAGATACTCGTAGGCACCCTTCTCAGCCGCGGTAAGCGCCGTCATAAGCGTATTTTGCGCACTCATGACGATGATGGGCAGATCTGGACGCAACTTCTTCATGCGGGGGATGAGATCGAAAGCGTTCTCATCCGGCATGATGACGTCCGTTATCACGACGTCGCCCTCACCCTGACTGACCCAGCGCCATAGGGTTGCTGCATTCCCAGTCGCGCGCGGAGCATAACCTGCCCGCGCTAGCGCCTGGTTCAACACCGTCCGGATGGCCGTGTCGTCGTCTGCGATCAGCACCGTGCCGCGTGCCATGCCTTAAGATCCTCTAGGCTGGTTGGTTCGAACTGGGTTGTGTACGCACGCGATCCTGCATCGGTAGCAGGACGCGGAAGACAGTCCGCTTGGGCTCGCTATCGCACTCGATGACGCCGCCATGATCAGAAATGATCTTGGCAACAAGCGCGAGCCCCAGGCCGGTGCCCGAAACCTTCGTGGTCACAAAGGGATCGAACAGGTGCGCCTTTATGTGTTCAGGAATGCCGCCGCCGTTGTCCTCGATCTGGATCATCAACGGTAAACTTACGCGCGTGTCGGAGCCCGGCACGACGAGTCGCACGCCGGGGCGGAAGGCAGTCGTCAGGACGATGCGGCCCTGCTCGCGCTTGTCTCCGATGGCTTCCGCTGCGTTCTTGACAAGGTTGAGGAACGCCTGGACGAGCTTGTCGCGATTGCCCAGCACAAAAGGAAGCGAAGGATCGTAGTCTTCCACGTGGCGTATGCCGCGGCCAAAACCAGATTCGGAGATCTTGCGGACGTGATGAAGCACGTCATGGATGTTGACGGCCTCCTTGGCCAGGGGCCGTTCGTCTCCGAACACCTCCATGCGGTCCACGAGATTCCGGATTCGGTCGGTTTCGGTGCAGATCAGCTGCGTTAAGGTACGATCGTCGTCCGACAAACTTGGTTCGAGCAGCTGCGCAGCTCCGCGGATGCCCGACAACGGGTTCTTGATCTCGTGGGCCAGGACGCCTGCCATGCCCGAGACTGAGCGTGCGGCTGCGCGATGCGTCAGTTGCCGCTCGATCATCTGCGCCATGTTGCGCTGTTGGATCATGATGAAGATGCGGGAAGGATCATCCGACATCGGGCCGCCGTAGACATCGATCAGCTTGGGCTGAGAGAAACGCGGGGTCGCAACCTCGATACCGTATTCATTTACGGTCGAGCCTGTTTGATGAACCTGCTCAACAAGGCTCAAGAGTGGACATCCGAATGCAACGACATCGCTGATGCGTGCGCGCTTCAACACGGCCTCCCCCATGGAGAAGAACGCTTCGGCCGCGGCGTTGGCAAACGCGATGTTGTTATTGGCGTCAATCACCATAATCGGATGGGGTAAAGCCGCCAGCAATGCTTCGCTATCGACGTCGCGCATAGACAAGGCGCCCGGAACCGACTTGCCACTCGTCGTTCTGCGGGAAGACGCTGAACTGCCGCTCATGCTGCAAGCCTCTCGGGTTCGACATAAAATTGCTCAAGCTCATCGAGGACCACACGCGGATCCTCCTGCGTGCAAAGTCGCCGACGCCACGCCTTCACTGTCAATTCTGGGCGCCCAGAAGAAATCAGATACCAGCCGATGTGCTTGCGCGCGTTTTTAAGACCAAGCTCGCGGCCGTAATGTTCAAGCATGTCGGCGAAATGTGTCCGGGCAATCTGGCATTGCTCTTCAAGACCGGGAGTCCCAGGATCGTTGCCGCTCTCAAAGGCTTTTGAAATTTGACCGGGCAGCCACGGCGCACCGTAAGCGCCACGTCCAACCATCACGCCTCGCGCGCCTGATTGCGCGCGTGCGGTCATCGCATCCTCGACGCTCAGGATGTCACCATTGACCAGAACGGGCAGATCCACCGCGTCGACGACCTCACGCACTGCAGCCCAATCGGCGCGTCCTGTAAAGAATTGGCATCGGGTGCGCCCGTGCACAGTAATGAGCTGTACGCCTTCGCTCTGCGCGCGTTTTGCAAGCTCACGCGCATTGCGCGACTTGTCATCCCATCCCAGCCGCATCTTCAGCGTGACCGGAACCGACACAGCAGAAACCACCGCACGGATCAAAGATTGCGCATGATCGAGATTACGCATGAGTGCGGACCCAGACAGTTTGCCTGTCACCTCGCGCGCTGGGCAGCCCATGTTGATGTCGATGGCGTCGGCGCCCTTCTGCTCCGCCACAGCTGCACCCTCGGCCATCCACTTGGCTTCGCGGCCTGCAAGCTGAATGACGAAGGGAGTCAGCTCACGACCTTCCGCACGGCGCAGAATATGTTTGGCGTTACGCGCCAGCTCTTCGCTCGCAATCATTTCTGAAACAACGAGTGGCGCGCCAAGCCGATGTGCAAGACGTCGGAAAGGCAGATCGCTCACGCCCGACATCGGTGCCAGCGCCACCGGACACGCGGCATTCGCCAATTCAGCGAAAGCGGTTTTTCGAACGCCCTTAGTCATGCTTTAAGTTTGCGAAGCCTCTTTGATCTGCGTCTTCGGAAGGGTGGCACCAAGTATCCCCGTCAGCGCGCTTGCCTTCAATTTGTGCAGTCAATCAAGTTGCCTTGTCCTTGGGCACAATAGGCAGCCGTAAGGGCTTTCGCAAGTGCAAACAACGCCCTTTTCCCAATTGCCGTATTCTCGCATCGGGGCTAACGCTCGCGCGGACCTGCTGCAGCCGGAGTATTAACCTTTGAAAATTGCTGCCCTCATCGTCGCCGCCGGTCGCGGATCGCGCGCGACAAGGCAGGACTTGCTTCCCAAACAATATGTGGCAATCCGCGGCACTCCGATCCTGGGATCCTCATTGGCTGTGTTTCCGGACTTCGTTGATATTGTTCAGGTGGTTATCCATCCAGACGACACGAGCAGCTATGATGCGGTTGTGGCCTGGGCGAGCAGCAATCTCGACCCTGAGAACCGGCGCAAGATCCGTCCGCCGGTCGAAGGTGGCGCCACGCGCCAGCAGTCTGTTCTATGTGGATTGGAAGCCCTGGCGAGGTTGGGAGCCGCTGCTCCTTCCCATGTGCTAATCCACGATGCCGCACGACCGTTCGTGTCGGCGGAGGAGTTGCGGCGAATTTGCACCGCGCTTGCCAGCCGTCCTGGAGCCATTCTGGCACTGCCCGTGACAGATACGTTGAAGCGTTCGGACGCCCGGGGCACCATCTCTGCCACCGTTCAGCGTGAAGGCCTCTGGCGCGCCCAGACGCCACAAGGTTTTGCCTTCTCCTCCATTTTGGCGGCACATCGGGAGGCCGCACGCGCAGGCGCAACGGACCTCACCGACGATGCCGCGGTAGCCGAGCGGGCCGGACTTGACGTTCAGCTTGTGATGGGCAGCGCCGCCAACATCAAGATCACCACAGCGGAGGACATCGAGATGGCAGAAGCCAACGGCGCTGCACCAGCCAGCAACATGCCGAATTTCGAGATCCGCACTGGCACGGGCTTCGACGTTCACAGGTTCACCGAAGGTGACCATGTCTGGCTGGGCGGCGTGGCCATCCCCCACACCCAGAAGCTTGAAGGCCACTCGGATGCCGACGTTGTGCTGCACGCTTTGACGGATGCGGTTCTGGGCGCCTTGGGCGAAGCCGACATCGGTCAGCACTTTCCGCCCTCCGATCCGCAGTGGAAGGGCGCCCCGTCTCGCATCTTTCTTGAACACGCTGCCAAGATCGCGCGGGAAGGTGGCTGGTCGATCAGCAACGTCGACATTACGGTTCTCGCCGAGGCCCCGAAGATCGGCCCGCATCGGGCAGCTATGAAAGCCGTGATAGCGGAGCTACTGCATCTTAGCCCGGACAGGATTGGAATTAAGGCTACCACGATGGAGGGGATGGGCTTCGTTGGCCGGCGCGAGGGGCTCGCCGCCCAGGCCATCGCCACCCTTCAGCGCCTGGAGGTGCCTTGCTTGGGGAATTGAGGGTTTTTCTCTCTCGTTTTTTGTTCTGTTGCGCGCTCAACGTTGCCATTTAACAACGGGTCCGTCGTTGACCCCTCTGGCAGAATCGCTGCATCACATAGGTCAGTGGTTGTATTGCCACGACCAACGTGGGAGCCGACATGAATATTATGCCTCAGAACCTCGACGCTAGGCCTGCCGATACCGCGATCAGCGCTATCGCTGAAGCTACATCGGAAACGTGTCTTGCTACCCGCGTGCGTCAACTCTCGCGTATCATCACCCGAGTCTACGACGATGCCCTGCGCCCACTCGGCATCACCGCGAGCCAGTATACCTTGCTCGCGCAGTTGGCCTCCCGTGATGGCATTACGGCTGTCGAGATCGGGCACGAGCTCGATATCGAAAAGTCGACACTGTCGCGCAACCTGAAGCGTCTTCTGGCGCTTGGCCATATCATCATGGATCCGCCCGCCGGACGGCGTGGTCGCGGCCTCCACCTGACGCCCAAAGGTCAGGCCGTACTGAAGGATGCCTTCCCGATTTGGCAGGATGCGCAGAAAAAGACCGTCGGTGCCATGGGCACCGGCAGTCGAGAAGTCCTCGACGGTCTGTTGACCCAGGCCGAGAGGCTAGCAGCCGCCTGATCAGCCAGGCGATCTGCAAATTCCGCCTCTCTCTAGAATGTCCTCGCATGATAACATACCGGGGAGCGCTTCGCCCAAAGCGCTCCCCGAATTGCATTCGTCATGTGACAGGACACAAGATGTTCACTCCGCCCCTGCTGAAGCGCGCTGAGGCATTGCTTGAGATCTGCCGGTCCCGTGGGATACGGCTCGTTTCGGCAGAAAGCTGCACAGGAGGGCTCGTTTCCGGGCTCCTGACCGAAATTCCGGGCTCTTCCGATGTCGTGGACCGGGGCTTCGTCACCTATTCCAACGAAGCCAAGAGCGAGTGCTTGGGCGTTCCCGTCGCGCTTGTTTCAAAGCTCGGAGCCGTGAGCCGCCAAGTAGCGGCTGCTATGGCACAGGGTGCGCTTCTACGCTCGCGGGCGGATATTGCGGTTGCGATTACTGGTGTCGCTGGCCCCGGCGGCGGCACCGACGAAAAGCCAGTCGGGCTTGTTTTCATTGCCGCGCGAGATCGCAATGGCGGCGTGGCGGCGCGAGAATTTCGCTTCGGGCCTCTAAGCCGTAACGAGATCCGGCTGGCCAGCGTGAACGCCGCTTTGGACCTCGTTGAGGAGGTGATGAGATGAAATCGCTCAGAGAGCGAGTTTTCGCCGCCAATCGCGGGTTTCTGGTGGTGGCGGCCGTTGCGCTGGTCGCGATCGGCTCCGGTGGATTTGCACTTGGGGCCGACTATACGGCGCGACAACTGACGAAGCAGCTTTTTGGCGCGCAGGCCGGAGCGACGCCGGACCTGTCAGGCAAGGACCTCAACGGCCTCGACCTATCCGGTATCGACTTCAAAGGTACGCGTTTGGCCAAAGCCAATCTGTTCGGCGCGGATCTTTCTGGAGCCAACCTTTCACACTCGGACCTGAAAGGTGCTGTTCTCGACCGATCGTCGATCATCGGCGCGAAATTTGATGCAGCCGATATGGAAGGATCTTCCATTCTGCGGCCAAACACGTTTTCGGGTTTGACGCCAGTGCCGAATGAAGCGCCAAGCTTCAAGGGAGCAAACCTGCGCAACGCTCGCATCTTCGCCCGCCTTTCGAGCGCGAACCTTTCAGGCGCGGACCTGACCGATGCCTATTGTGCACCGTTCGGCAAAACCGGGTTCATCGAGGTGATCTGGCGTACCGAACTCGCCGGTGCGGATCTTTCGAACGCAATCCTCAAGCGCACGGATTTGACACATGCCTTGATGAATTTCGCCAACTTGCGCAACGCGGATCTCTCCGACAGCATTCTCGTCAATGCCGACTTATCAGGCGCCAATCTTCAAGGAGCTAACCTCTCTGGAGCAGACCTGACAGGTGCCGATCTGGAGGGAACCATCCTCACGGGCGCGCGTGGGCTCGATAGCGTCAAAGGGCTACAAAGCGTGCGGAACGGGAACAAGGCGGTCTATTAAACCCTCAGGGCACGGCGCTTGGAGCAAAGCTACGCTGGACGCACAGGCGGCGTTATCGCGGCTGGGGTGCCGTAGACTTTGCCTGCGCGCGTCTCAAATGCCTCGGCGAATTTGCGGAAGGCCTGATCGAAAACGGCGCCCACCACCATACCCAGCATCGTAGAGCGGAATTGATAGGTGATGTAGAAGTCAATTTCCGAACCCTGAGCCAGATCGACGAACCTCCATCTATTCTCCAGATGCGAAAACGGCCCATCGAGGTAGGCGACATCGATGTGGAGGTCATCGGGCACGAGGGTGACGCGGGTCGTAAAGCTCTCTCGGATGGCTTTGTAGCCCACGCTCATGCGGGCAACCAGTTCGGTGCCCCCATTCGGCGTCTGCGTACGTGAGATCAGACGCAGGCCAGTGCACATCGGCAAGAATTCAGGATACCTCTCCACATCGGCGACGAGGTCGAACATCTGGCGGGCAGAGAACGGCACATTGCGCTTGGTCGAAAACGTCGGCACCCGCTAGCGCTCCTCGTTGTGGCGGGCGCGGCTCGACGGAGAGCGGCTCAAGAGATCATCCTGGCGACGAGCACAACGACTATGGCGCCGATGGTCGACGTCACGATCTGCGATACCAGGGGATTGGAAATGCCGAGGTTCACGCCCAACAAGCGCAACAGGTAGCCGCCAACGAATGCGCCGATCACGCCGGAGAGCAAGTATTGGATCAGTCCGCCGCCACCAACGACGATGGAAGCCAGAAATCCAGCGACGATGCCGACCAACGCGAAGACGATCAGTGCGCGCGTATTGTCATCCATGATGGGCTGCCTCTGTTTGCAAGCTTACGTCCGCACCAAAATACTCAGACGCGACACGCCGCGTCCATAGCACGAGGTCAACACACCTGCGGAATGCTTACCGAAACGCCTGTCGTCAGACGTGGCAGCGCGCGCCCAGATACTGATTGAGCAGATTGTTATAGGAATCGACATCCGAACGCTGCGAGGCGTTGAGCTTGCCGCCGTTGCTTGCGCGCTCGACAAGTGCAGGCACGCCCTTGGAATCGAGCCGGTTCAACTCGCTACGAATGGATCCGCAGGACTCGCCCATAGGCAAAGGCTTGGCACCGGGATCGCCGCCCGACGCGCCTCCGCAGCCGGCAAGAGCTGCCGCTGATACACACGCAAGGCCGAGACCGATAAGTTGCCGCATTATGCCGTCGTCCATCGAGAGGTTCGCGCCTGAATCGTACCGCCGTAAAGTCATGACAACGTCATGACAGATTTATTCCAGGCCTTGTGTTGAACACACGAGAAATAGCTTCGCAAGCCCCCGTGGCCAAGGTGTGGCAACACCGCATCAGAGCAAGATCAGACCCTTTCAGCGTCATGGAATGGCTGTTCTGCAGTGGCCTCATGCCTGCACACGCCCCGCGCCGCGTGCAGGCATTTTCCGTGTCGCATCTGGATTATTGCGGAGCCTGAGGCGATTGAACCGGCTGGACAGCCGGTACCTGCACCGTGGACGCCACCTGCGGCATTTTCGGCCCGCATCGGGTCTGGAATTCCGCATTTACGCGATTGAGCTCGGCCTGTTGGACCAGAGCCTCACGTTTGACCTTGACGCTCGTCGCCTTGCCGGCGGCGGCCTGCTCAAGTTTCTCGATACTTCCCTGCTTGCGCAGCGTATCGATCTGGTTGGTGAGCGCCACGCAGGTTGGATCAACCGCTGCGACGGGCTCAGCAGGCTTGGTGATAGAAGCTGTCTGCAGGCCGCCATCTGACGAACAACCAGCCGCCAAGAGGCCAAAACCTGCTGCTACTGCCATAGAACGCAGTTTCATCTGCACGTCCCCCGAGTGAATATGAAATCGTACGAACGCACACGCTTTGATCACTCGGCTTAGGCGAAAGCCTTACGGGAGGGCAAGACGCGCCTCCGCCTCGTCCACGTGGAAGTGGAAGCCTTGATTCGGGTTGCTGTGGAAACATCCAAATAGATGCGTGCCGGTCACATCCGAAGGAACAGGATCTTGGGCTAAATCAACATGGGTCGCTAATATTTCAATTGTGAGAATAACCAGAAAAAATCGCTATTTCGCCTCAGTGCTTGGTGCGCAGTATGCGACCTTCCGCCGTGCGGGCGCGGGACTGGCTGCCCTGAACAAGTCCCGAGGCTGTGTAGGTCTGGCGAATGATGGATTCCGCTTCGGCCTCGCTCATATGGCCCTGAAGCGCGGTGGCCTTGGCAACGTGCTCGGTGATCTCCGACAGCAAGCGTCCCCAGTCGGAAACGCGCTCACCGAAGGCATCCGCATTGAGCGACACCAAAAGAGCGCCATCGGCAATCCAGGCCCGCACCAATTCGACCGACTGCTCGGCCTCCTCGATCCCTTCCGGGAGATCGAGCTCAATGGGCGGTTCCTTGGACGGTCTGTTGCTTTCACTCATCGCTCGTTCCTCAAACTCGTCAGCCGCAAACATCTAACTTAACCGCCAGGACGAGGCCATCAAGTAGGAACGACCGTCTGTTAAGCAAGAGATGATGATCAAGGTTGCTGGGGCACAATTACGTCGTCGGGGCGTACGTAGCCCAGTACATCTCGCGCAATCTCTTCGACCATATCTGGATCAGGCTTTTGAGGCGAAAGGAGTGCTACGTCGCGCTCGAGCTTGGAGCGGACAGTCTCAAGGCTCTTGATCTCGAAATCCAGCAGCGCCGAGCGCTCAAGCAGCTGATTGCGTGCATCGAGCCCATGACGACCGTGAAGCGCATGAAATCCGAAGTAGGCGCTCGAAACTAGGCAAGCAAGCAACACCAGCGCTTGCCGAACACGGGGGCGAGGCCTGACTTGGACTTCATGCGAATTGGAACGCAGCACGGGTTCACGGGTCTCCGAGTTTTTCAGGGGAGCACTGGAGCACGAGAAGACCCTACGCCTGCGAGGGTAAAGACCACGTAAAACAGCGTTCGATTTTAGAAAAAAGGTGATTTGGCCGCCGTGGCATCTGCGCTGGGTTAGCGCCAGCGCAAAAACGAGGAGAGCGAGAAGTTATCTTGCTCCTCGACCTATGTGATTTTCCTTTGGTATGGAACGGAACTAGGCGCCCGCCTTCAGGATGGAGCGGCCGGCGTAGCGGGCCACGTCGCCTAATTCGCCCTCGATACGGATCAGCTGATTGTACTTGGCAAGCCGGTCGGACCGCGACAGCGAACCGGTTTTGATTTGTCCGCAATTGGTCGCCACAGCCAGATCCGCGATCGTGGAATCTTCCGTCTCGCCCGAGCGATGCGACATGACAGCGGTGTAACCGGCGCGCTGGGCCATCAAAACGGCGTCAAGCGTTTCCGTCAGAGAACCGATCTGGTTGACCTTCACCAAGATAGAGTTGGCGGTTGCGTTGGCAATTCCCTCGCTCAACCGCTCGGTATTGGTGACGAACAGATCGTCGCCGACGAGCTGGCAGCGCTTGCCGACGGCGTCCGTGAGCATTTTCCAACCCGGCCAATCGTCCTCTGCCATGCCATCCTCGACGGAGATGATGGGGAAGCGCGAGATGAGCCCTTCGAGGTATTTCACGTTGTCTTCGCTCGACAGAGTTTTGCCCTCGCCCTCCAGATGATATTTGCCGTCCTTGTAGTACTCGGTGGAAGCGCAATCGAGCGCCAGCATCACGTCTTCGCCAGGCTTGTAGCCGGACTTCTCGATTGCCTTCATGATAAAGGTCAGCGCTTCATCTGCACTTTTCAAACCTGGTGCGAAACCGCCCTCGTCGCCAACCGACGTGCTATGACCGGCGTCTTTGAGGTTTTTCTTCAAGGTGTGAAAGATCTCTGCGCCCATACGGATGGCGTCCGCCACCGTCTCGGCGGAAACCGGCATGATCATGAATTCCTGGATGTCGATCGGGTTGTCGGCGTGGGCGCCACCGTTGATGATGTTCATCATGGGAACCGGCAAGATGTGCGCCGTCGCGCCACCGACATAGCGATAAAGCGGAAGCCCCGAGCTTTCGGCTGCTGCCTTCGCGGCCGCCAGCGAGACACCCAGGATAGCATTGGCACCCAGGCGGCTCTTGTTCTTGGTGCCGTCGAGTTTGATCATGGCGGCGTCGAGACCACGCTGATCCTCGGCGTCCATCCCCGCAAGCGCATCAAAGATCTCGCCGTTGACGGCATCGACGGCCTTCTGGACGCCTTTGCCTTGATAACGTGACTTGTCACCGTCACGCAGTTCGTTGGCCTCATGCGCGCCCGTCGAGGCGCCCGAAGGCACGGCAGCGCGGCCAAAGGCGCCATCTTCGAGCACAACGTCGACCTCAACCGTTGGATTGCCCCGGCTGTCGAGAATTTCACGTCCGATGATATCGACGATTGCCGTCATGTTTGGTCCTTTGGATAGGTAGGAGTTGATTAGCGCGAAGTGGCGGCTAGAAGGGAGTGCGCGCGTTGTAACCCCGTTTTCCGACAGTGAAAAGTCTGTACGGATGGGGCCAGCCTACCCTGCCGGGCGGCGCGTCGGCGTTGGAGGCACAAATGACTGATGCCAAGACCTATTCAGGTGGCTGCCACTGCGGAAATGTGCGCTACGAAGTAAAAACAGATCTAAGTGCGACGGTCGTCTGCAACTGCTCGATCTGCCAGAAGACGGGCTGGATGCTGACATTCGTGCCCGCCGCCGACTTCAAGCTGCTGGCGGGTGACGACGCGCTGACCGATTATCAGTTCAACCAGAAGCGCATTCACCATGTCTTCTGCAAGACCTGCGGCGTTCGATCGTTTGCACGCGGCACCGCGCCCGGCGGAGCCGAGATGGTGGCGATCAACGTCCGTTGCCTCGACGGCGTCGACCCTGCCATCTGCACACCCCGGCATGTCGATGGCAAGAGTTTGTAATCTGTGAGCGTGACCCGTGAGTGAGACAGCCGCCCTTGTACTGTTTTCTGGAGGTCAAGACTCCACCGTGTGTCTTGCCTGGGCGCTGACGCGTTATGCGCGCGTCGAAACGATCGGCTTCGACTACGGGCAGCGCCACCGGGTCGAGTTGGATGTGCGCCAGATAATTCTGGAGCGATTGCGGCACGAGTTTCCCGAGTGGACGTCGCGATTGGGACCCGACCGTGTGCTGAAACTACCTGCGCTTGGCGAGATCAGCGAAACCGCACTGACCCGCGATAAAGAGATCGAAATCGGCGAAACCGGATTACCGTCGACGTTCGTGCCCGGGCGCAACCTGCTTTTCTTCACCTACGCGGCGGCCCTCGGCTGGAGGCGCGGAATTTCGGTTCTCGTCGGCGGCATGTGCGAAACCGACTATTCCGGTTATCCCGACTGCCGCAATGAAACGCTACAGACATTGGCCCGCGCCATCTCGCTTGGCATCGACAGGCCGGTTACAATCCAAACGCCACTTATGTACGTGGACAAGGCTGGTACCTGGGCCATGACGGAAGCGCTCGGCGGTGCGCCGCTCGTTGAACTGGTGACCGAAGAGACCCATACTTGTTATGTCGGCATTCGCAGCCGCAGGCATCCGTGGGGATACGGATGCGGACATTGCCCGGCGTGCGGTTTGCGCGCCAAAGGATGGCAGGAATGGCAAGAAGCCCGGAAGCATTCAACGACCTGATGAAGGCGCTCGATGCGGCTTTGGCGGGAGATTGGGAGCGTGTGCACCCCATTGTGCAGGCGCATGAAGGAGACCCGCTCGCCAATTGGCTCCATGCACTCCATCACAAGCTCGAAGGGGAAGCCTCGAACGCGCGCTACTGGTACGCAAACAGCCCCATGGACTATGAGCGCTTTCCCGATCCTAAGGCCGAGCTACGTGCTATCCATCATGCGCTCGTGCACGAGGATTAACCCCTGATTTGAGCGCGCGGGCTCATCCCCGGACGACCATCGCCGACCGGGCTTATCGCTTCGAACCAAAATAATCTTTGCATTCTATGTGGTTATGGCCTGTTCCGCCGGGAACTGAGGCCCAGTCAGGTGCGCGCTATCACATCCTCACACCCGAGCGATGAACCCAAACCACACGACGAAGCGACAAACCCGGCAACCCCAACCCAAGGTCAACCCAGATGGCACGCAACTCCAACAGCACAGCAGTTCGCTCGGTGAACTTCGTGGTTGGCTTCGCGCTTCTGGTCATGCTGTTTCCAGTCGCCAACAAGCCCATGGAAAAGCCCGCAGGTGTCCGCACGGCCATCGAGATGGTCTCCAAGAAGCTCACGCTGCGTACGGTTCCTGTCCTCGCATTCGACGCACCCTGAGCCTCCTGGTCTCGCCAATGAGTCCGCCACAGAAGCAGCCGCAATCCCGCGAGAACCGCCGACGTCCTGTTTCTTCAATGTTCGATGACTTCACGCGCCGGCCGTCCTATAGGGGACCAGAGAATTCAATGTGCCGCGTGGTTCGATGTATCAGGTCAAGGAAATCTTCTACACATTGCAGGGCGAAGGCGCCAACGCGGGCACACCGGCGGTGTTCTGCCGTTTTGCGGGCTGCAATCTTTGGAGTGGCCGAGAAGTTGACCGGGAAAGCGCCGTTTGCCGCTTCTGCGATACCGATTTTGTGGGCACCGATGGATCGGGCGGCGGCAAATTCGCCGACGCCCACGACCTCGCCAAGGCTTGCCGCGCCGCTATGACCGGGCAGTCCGGCCCCAGCCTTGTCGTACTTACGGGCGGCGAGCCGATGCTCCAGGTCGACACAGAATTGGTCAACGCACTCCATGACGAAGGCTTTGCGATTGCCATCGAGACCAACGGCACCCTCCCGGTCCCAGACGACATCGACTGGATCTGCGTATCGCCCAAGGCCGGCGCGCCTCTGAAGCAGACGCGCGGCGATGAGTTGAAGCTCGTCTACCCCCAGAGCGATCTCTTGCCCGAGGCGGTAAAGGGGCTCGATTTTGATCACTTCTTTCTGCAGCCGATGGACGGGCCCGCTCAGGCGGAGAACACAAAAGCCGCGGTCGCCTATTGCATGGCCAATCCACCCTGGCGGCTTTCAGTTCAAACCCACAAGGTCCTTGGGATCCGCTAGAGAAACCCGCTAAAATGCATATGTTGTAGGGGCTGTGCCTGCAGTTAACTCTGCGCCAGCGTGCTGGGCGGCCCTTTTATACGATCTGCGACGCCGCGGGGCTGGTTTGAGGCGGCGAAATCGCCTATTTGACCCACCATGCGTATCTATCGAGACTTCCAGTTCGAGGCGGCCCACTTCCTCCCCTCGGCACCGCAAGGCCATCCGAATTCCCGCATTCACGGGCATTCGTTCCGTGCGCGCATCCTGATCGAAGGCGAGCCCAGCGCCGATACCGGCTTGATCTTCCATTTTGACGACCTGTCCTCCGCGATTGCAGAGGCGCAGGACGCGCTTGACCATCGCCTGCTGAACGAGGTCGAGGGCCTTGAGAAGCCCACTCTCGAATTAATCGCCATTTGGCTGTGGAACCGGCTGTCGAACAAAGTGCCGGGATTGGCGCAGATCGAGGTTCATCGCGACAGTTGCCACGAAGGTTGCATCTATACCGGCCCATCGCGGCAGTCGCGATTGGCAGCGGAATAGGTTTGGAGAGTCTGAGGAGCCATGGGCCGCAAAGGACAGGGCGTCACACTTCTTGGCAAGCAGACCCCGCTTCCGGAACACCCGGACGCCGCCACGCTGGAGCGCGTCGCCAATCCGCACGCCGACACGTTCTACGTCGCGCGCTTCACGCAGCCCGAGTTCACATCGCTATGTCCTGTGACGGGACAGCCGGACTTCGCGCACCTCGTTATTGACTACGTACCTGGCGACTGGCTGGTGGAAAGCAAGAGTCTCAAGCTCTACCTCGCCTCCTTTCGCAACCACGGAGCATTCCACGAGGATTGCACCGTTGCCATAGGCAAGCGCATCGCAAAGCTTCTGGATCCGCATTACTTGCGCATCGGCGGATATTGGTATCCGCGCGGCGGTATGCCCATCGACGTATTCTGGCAGACCGGCAAGCTCCCCGACGGCGTCTGGTTGCCCGACCAGGGTGTTGCGCCCTATCGCGGCCGCGGCTGATCGCAACACGATCTGATCATTCAGCGGGATGTTGAGGCGGACCGTCGCCTGGAAGCGGGATGAATTCGTCGGCATCCCCAGGCACGATGTCGAATTTGCCGGAACGCCACTCTGCTTTGGCCTGTTCGATACGTTCCTTTGAACTCGAAACAAAGTTCCACCAGATGTGTCGTGGGCCGTCCATGGGTTCGCCGCCAAACAGCATCAACCGGGCATTGCTCTCTGCCAGGATTGAAATTCTGTCACCGGGGCGAAAGACGAGAAGCTGCCCGGACCCGAAGCCCTGTCCCGCCACATCGATGCGTCCAGAGGCGATGTAGGCCGCGCGTTCTTCGTGCGTATCGTCGAGCGGAAGCACACTGCCCGGCGCAACGACGGCCTCCGCATAAAAGCAATCGTGCGGGAAATCGACCGGCGAATTGGCGCCATAGATATCGCCAAGTATCACGCGCACGCGCTTTCCTTCTCCAGTGATGCGCGGCAACTCTTGCGAGCTGAAGTGTGAAAATAGCGGTGCGGTTTCTTCATGCTCTTTCGGCAGTGCCATCCAGGACTGGATGCCGAACATTCGCTGCCCCTTCGTCCGGGCATCCGCTGGCGTGCGTTCTGAGTGTACGATGCCGCAACCCGCTGTCATCAGGTTGACCGCACCGGGCTCGATGGCCCGTGCGGTGCCTAGACTATCGCGATGGAAAATCTGTCCTTCAAAAAGATAAGTCACGGTCGACAAGCCGATATGGGGATGCGGGCGCACATCGAGCCCCTCTCCGTCGAGAAAAGTCGCCGGCCCCATCTGATCGAAGAAAATGAAGGGCCCGACCATCTGGCGCTGAGCAGACGGCAACGCCCGCCGCACCTCAAAGCCCCCGAGATCGCGAGCGCGCGGAATGATAAGCTGCTCGATCACATCGCAGCTGCGGGCATCGCCAGGAACAGGATCGTTATCCTTCAGCCAGCTCATCGACGCCTCCGCGTTCAGCGTACTACTCTGCTAGAAGTGGGGTCGTTATGCGCAATGTCAACGAAGGAAAGAACACCCAACGTCTCGAAACGGGCCTTCATGTAAATGACAGGACCATGCCGTCGTAGGCGGGTTCAATGCCTTCCGGCAAATCACGCTTCAGCGTCTCGTAATCGAGATCGCTGGTCATATGAGTGAGGATGGTGCGCTTCGGCTTTAGCTTCTGGGCCCATGCCACAGCCTGCTTGACACTAAAATGACTCGGGTGGGGTGTCTGGCGCAGAGCATCGACGATCCACACATCGAGACCTTGCAGCAATTGCACGGACGCTTCTGGCAACTCTGAAATATCGGGCGAATACGCGAGGTTTGAGATGCGATAGCCCAGGCTTGTAATGTCGCCGTGAATCTGCGGGATGGGCAGCGCGGTGAGGGCGCCGCCTGGGCCCTCTATGACAACAGGACTTTGCCCGTCGATTTCGTGCCCATTGAGAATAGGCGTGTAACTTGAGCCATCCGGCGTCTTGAAGCAGTACGTGAAGCGCTTGCGCAGACTCTCGCCCGTCGCAGCATCGAAATACACGTCGACGCGCTTTTTCATGGCGTAGGCCACCATGCGCAAATCGTCGATACCGTGGGTGTGGTCGGCGTGGTCGTGCGTATAGAGCACGCCATCCAGCGCAGTCAGGCGCACCGAGAGTATTTGAGCGCGGAAATCGGGCGAGGTGTCGATGAGGACAGCGGTCTGACCATTCCGTCCCTTGCGCTCGACAAGCGCGGAACAGCGCAAGCGGCGGTTCTTCGGATTTTCAGGGTCACACTGACCCCACGTCATGCCTATCCGCGGCACGCCACCGGAAGAACCACAGCCTAGAATGGTGAAACGGTAGCTCATGCATAGGCCTGCGTTGGCGCGGCTGAACGCGGAACCTTTGTGAACAGGCCGAAGAAATTTTCGGTCGTCACCTTGGCAATTTCATCCTCGCTCACGCCTTTGACATCGGCGAGCGCCTTCGCAGTGTGAACGATGAGTGCTGGTTCGTTAACCTTGCCCCGATAGGGCTCCGGCGCCAAGAACGGCGCGTCTGTCTCAAGCAGCAGCCGGTCCATGGGAATGTCGCGAGCGATTTCGCGCAAGGCATCCGACTTCTTGAAGCTGATGACGCCCGAGAAGGAGACGTACAGGCCGAGATCGACCGCTCCCATCGCCAGCTCGCGGCCGCCGGTGAAGCAATGAAGGATGGCCGGGAACGGCCCCTTTGCATGTTCGTCCTTCAGGATCGCGAGCGTGTCGGCGTCCGCATCGCGCGTATGGATCTCAAGAGGCAATCCGGTCTCGCGCGCGGCGGCGATGTGATTACGGAAACCTTCGGCCTGCGCCGCAGGAGTTGAGTGCTTGTAGAAATAATCGAGACCAGCCTCGCCAATCGAAACGATCTTGGGATGTCGTGACAGTCGAACGATCTCGGCGACGGGAATGTCAAGCTCCTCATGCGCATTGTGCGGATGGGTTCCCACCGAGCCATACACATTGTCGAAACGTTCGATGACTGCTTTGACGTCATCGAACTTCCGAATTCGTGTCGAGATATTCACCAGAATGCCAACGCCAGCAGCTTTGGCACGTTCGACGACACCGTCCAGATCTTTCGCAAACTCGTGACGGTCGATATGGCAATGACGATCGACAAGCATCAGGTCTTCTTGCCCTCAGCTTTGGCCTGAGCTTCGCGTTTTGCCTTCTCGCGTTCGGCAGCGCGTTTGGCTTCCTTGGCCGCTTTGGCCTGGCGCTGTTGTTCAGCCGACGACCCTGCGGACTTGGCGGCTTCCTCGGCGGGATCGACGTAGCGCGGGAAGACGCCTTCTGGTTCAGAGATCGCAGTGCCCGCCACAAGACGGCCTGTCTCCCCCAGATGCACAAAGGCACGGCGATCCGGCGGCACAGCAAGCTGATCGAGCAACTTGGCGCAGCTCTCCGGCATCACTGGGCTGGCAAGGATGGCAAACTGGCGCACGCACTCCGCCGTCACATAGAGAACAGTCTCCATGCGCTCTGGATCGGCCCTTTTCTTCGCCCACGGCTCTTCGGCTGCGAAGTAGCGATTGGCTTGCGCAATCACACCCCAGACAGCGTCAAGGTAGGAGGTGATGGCCTGACGGTTCATCGCTTCGCGCGCTTGCGCGTAAAGCGCATCGGTTGCGGCGAGCAAAGCATTGTCGGCCTCGCTGAAATTGCGCGGGGTTGGGAGCTTTCCCTCACAGTTCTTGTAGATCATCGACAGCGAGCGTTGCGCCAGGTTGCCGAGGTTGTTGGCAAGATCGGCGTTGATGCGGTTCGCGATGGCCTCGGGCGAATAGTTCCCGTCCTGTCCCCACATCACCTCGCGCAGAAAGAAGTAGCGCACCTGCTCGCGTCCGTAGGCTTTGACGAGATCGAACGGATCTACGACGTTGCCGACCGTTTTCGACATTTTCTCGCCCTTGTTCAGAACGAACCCGTGGCCGAACACCCGTTTTGGCAACGCCACTCCTGCGCTCATCAAAAACGCGGGCCAATAAATTGCATGAAAGCGAATGATGTCCTTGCCGATAACGTGGACGTTGGCTGGCCAGTATTTCTTGCGAGGATTATCGCCCGCATTCAACAAACCGGTGGCGGTGATATAGTTGTTGAGCGCGTCAATCCACACGTACATGACGTGACCCGGTGCATCCGGCACCGGAATGCCCCAGTCGAGCGTTGAGCGGGAGATCGAGAGATCCTCAAGTCCCATCTTCACAAATGAGATGACCTCGTTGCGTCGATCGGGCGGAAGAATGAAGTCCGGGTTGGCCTCATAATGAGCGAGCAGCTTGTCTTGATAAGCGGAGAGACGGAAGAAATAGGTCTCCTCTTCGGTCCATTCGACGGGCGTGCCGTTCTGCGTTTCGAATCTCTGGCCGTCGCGGACTTCAGTCTCGCTCTCTTTGAAATAGGTTTCCTGACGTACTGAGTACCAGCCGCCATACTTTTTCTTGAAGATGTCGCCGTTTGCTTCCATGCGGCGCCACAGCTCCGCGCACGCCTCGTAGTGGCGCTGCTGGGTGGTGCGGATGAAATCATCGTTTGACAGGCCCAGCACGCTCGCCATTTCGACAAAGCGCGCTGCGTTGCGGTCAGCGAGTTCACGCGGGCTGATGCCTTCCTTCACGGCCGTCTGTTTCATCTTGAGGCCGTGCTCGTCGGTGCCTGTCAGGAAGAAGACATCCTTGCCGTCAGCGCGCTCGAAACGCGCGATGGCGTCCGTTGCGATAGCTTCGTAGGCATGGCCGATGTGCGGCACGCCGTTGGGATAGGAAATGGCGGTCGTGATATAGAAGGTCTCAGTCACGAATGATACTCGATCATAAAGAGATGTTGGTCTGCGCTACACGGCGAAAGCGCACCTCATCTCCGAGCCGCCGCTTCGAGCCGGGACAAAGTGTCTAGGATGAGCGACTTGCGATCGAGATTGAGCGCCGCAGCGTCCGCCTTGTCGCGCAGCAGTGTTTCCCACAACTGGGCATAGGTAGCAAGTTTGCCAGCCCCCATAAGCCGCTTTGCCGCTGCGATGTCGCCGCTTCTCCCCTCCCCCGTCGCGCCAGCCCGGACCAGTCGGTTGAGCTGGTCAAAGAAAAGATCGTAAAAAAGCTCGAATTTCTGCTCTTGAGCCGCCGGTTGCAGGTCGTCGGCAAGAGTATGAGCGCCAGCGATATCGAGTGCGGGCAGGTTTGCAAAAATCTTATCGATGTGCGCCTGCAGGGCCAGCCCCCCTCCCTCCATAAGGGCAAGGAGGCGGCGCGGGCTGCCTTTGGCGAGGCCTTCAAGATTGGCAAAGTCGTCTTCGTTGAGCGGAGGCTTTTCGGCGGCAGACAGAGCGGCTTGCGCTGCCTTGCGCAAATCATCCCCGCCAAGCGGCTCCAAGGCCAGTGTCCGGCAACGCGAACGTATGGTGGCCAATAGTCGCCCCGGCGCCGAAGATACGATCAAAAACACCGTGTTTGGGGGAGGCTCTTCAAGAGACTTCAACAGTGCATTGGCCGCGTTGATATTCAGTTCGTCGGCGCTATCGACGATCACCACGCGCCAGCCCTGCTCACCGGCACTCAGCGACAGGAAGGATCGCAGGCGGCGAACCTCGTCGACCGGAATGGTCGACGAAAACCGCTTGCCCTTAGGATCATAGGGCCGTCTGATGACGATCAGACCAGGATGAGAGCGTGCGATGATTTGCCGGGCGGTGGTCGAACCCGGCTCAATGACGAGCCCCGAGGCAAACATGCCGCGCTCGTCGGGACGCGCGAGGATTGCACCGGCCGCCTTGTAGGACAGCGTCGCTTTACCGATGCCTTCTTCCCCTGTCACAAGCCACGCATGGTGCATCTTGCCCGAGGCAAGAGCATTGGACAGCGTGGTCTCTGCCGCTGTCTGACCATAAATGGCCTTGGTCTCGCGTGGATGCGGAAAGCCTTCAAGGCGGTCAGCCTCGGGCAATGCCTCGATGTCGGCTGTAACGGGCGCACGCGCCATGGATCAAAGCACCTTGGCCAGAAGACGCTCGCTGACCGCCTGCCAGACGGCTGCCTCAACATTTTCGGGCGAGAGCAAGCCGTCGATGATCACGCAGCGATCAGGTTCGGCTTCCGCAATTTCCAAAAAGCCCTGACGAAGGAACTGATGCGTCTCGAGGCGTGCTGCATCATAACGCGATAGCGTTCCCCGGGAATTCGCCCGCTCCATGGCGATCTCCGGCGGCAGATCGATGATAAGTGTCAAGGACGGGTAGTCTGGAGCAACTGTGTACTTCTCTAACTGCGCTATGAGTTCACGCTCCAGGCGATAAAGCATACCTTGATAGACACGGGTGGAATCCATGAAGCGGTCGGAGATCACCCATGTTCCCTCATCCAGCGCAGGCCGAATGACGCCCGTCATATGCTCCGCACGCGCGGCAGCAAACAACAGCAGCTCCGTAACCGGATCCTGCGGATGATCTTTCAAAATGATGGAGCGGATATCTTCGCCCATCGACGTGCCGCCTGGTTCGCGCGTTACGAGCGTCGCGATGCCGGCGCCCTCGAGGCGCGCGGCAAGGCGCTTGGCCTGGGTAGACTTGCCAGCGGCCTCGCCGCCTTCGAAGGTGATGAATTTTCCGCGTGTCATGCCAGTTCCTGCTCGCCGCGCGCTCCGGGGTTCGCGCTCTTGCAGCGGACCTTACAGCGTCAAACGCCGCAACGCCATGATCACCAGAGTATCGATACCCCGCCACGCCAAACCGGCAGGTTCCACATCTTCCTGAGCGTAAAGGGGAATTTCGGCCGAGGCGCTGGATGTACTGGAGATCTTCAGTGTCGCCACCTGATCGCCTTTACGCACGGGCGGCTTGAGTGGCGCGCGATATACGATTTCAGCCGACAGGCGCTGATTGGCGGGGTATTTCGGCAGAGAGATGGTGACATCTCCCTTGCTGGTCAGCGGCACGAACATTTTGCTGCCGCCCCATACGCGCGCCCGTCCGACGACTTCATTGTCGTCAAAGACCCGAACCTTGCTGAAGGCGTTGAAACCCCACTCCAAGAGTTTGGCGGATTCGGCCTTGCGCGCATCTGCAGTCTGTAATCCGCTGACCACGACAATCAACCGTTTCCCGTCACGCACCGCCGACCCGACGAGGCCGTAGCCTGCCTCGTTGGTATGACCTGTCTTGAGACCATCAGCACCAATATCCAGAAACAGCAGCGGATTGCGGTTGTAGAACTTGTGCTTGCGGTACAGAAATTCTTTTTGTCCGAACACGGAATACTGGTCGGGATATTCCTTGATCAAGTACTGCGCAAGCAGAGCCAGCTCGCGCATTGTCATCAGCTGGTTTTCGTTTGGCAGGCCCGTCGC
The DNA here is from genome assembly GCA_041397645.1 of Hyphomicrobiaceae bacterium. Lineage (NCBI taxonomy): Bacteria > Pseudomonadati > Pseudomonadota > Alphaproteobacteria > Hyphomicrobiales > Hyphomicrobiaceae > Hyphomicrobiaceae bacterium. The sequence continues at coordinate 404,888 of JAWKWE010000005.1, forward strand.
GTTACCAAAAGTCGATTTCGTCAATCCGATGCGGCGGGCCTCTTGCGTCATCAGTCTAGCAAAAGCGGCCTCGCTGCCTGCCATCGCTTCAGCGACTGCAATGCAGGCATCATTGCCGGATTGAATTGCGATGCCCCGGATGAGATCACCGACCGTTGCTGTGGTGTTGACAGGAACCATCATGGCCGACGTTCTCGACGGCGCCCCACCCTTGCGCCAGGCGTTTACGCTCATGGTGTATTCATCGGAGGTGGAAACCTTCCCCTCCTTGATCGCCTTGAACAGCACAGCAAGTGTCATTAGCTTGCTCATGCTGGCGGGGGGCGCAAGTTCATCGGCGCGCTGCTGGAACAGTACGGCACCAGTTGCCGCGTCGATCAGGATCGCTCGCGCGGCCTTCGTCGTGTAGCCTTGGTCGCCTTGCGCAACTCCAGGCAATACGCTCAAAGCAAGAAAGGCGAATGCAAGGATTGCGAGCGCCGCCTGCCGCACCGCTGGGATAGTGGATCTTGCCATTCAGTTCACTCTATCGGCCGCACAACTCTGCACCCCGGGGCCGAGGAATCCCGCATGCCCGGAGTGTCGCGGCCAGCATAGAAGCTGTCAACGGCACAATCGTGAAATTACGGACCTATTCGGCAACAACAATCCCGCCACTGAGACCGCGCGCAGAAATATGCGCTAATGTGGCATGGGCCTCCTCGGCGGCCATCGGGCCAATCCTGACGCGATAAAGGCGTTCCTCTCCCATCGCGACGGGAGCCACTTCGACCGGGCCCAGCGTACCAAGCTCGATTCGCAGCCGTTCGGCGCGGTCACGCTCGCGGAACGTTCCGACTTGTACATAGGCCGGCGCGTTCGATGACAGAGTTCTATCGATCGAGCCTGTCATCGACCTGCGGTCAGGTGCGCGCGGCGATGCCTTCCAAACCAACCCGCCGCCAGCGTCCGGCAGCGCACTACGTTCAACGGATCGATAACTGCTGCTCGGAGGCGGAGCGGCGACCGCCATGCGCTGCGCAGTCCAAGTTCGTGAAGTTGCTGCCCGATCCCATTGTGGCGACGGATCTGAGGCCGGCATAGGTTTGCCTGCAAGTGCTGTGCGGTAGGACGTGGGCGACCATGAAGTGGTTGATGCTGCTGCGGTGGGCCTTGGTGCCAGCAGACGCTGGGGCGGGGGGGCTGCATAAGCGACAGCCGAACCGGAGCCTCCGTTCCAACGCTGGCTTGCGAGAAACATACGTTCCCGGCGATCATCGCCGTTGAGCGGCGCACGCCCAGCATAGCGAACACGTACGCGGGCGCGACCTTGTCCCAGATATCCGAGAGCCTGTGCGGATGCATGAGACAGGTCTATGACCCGGTCCTTGACGTAGGGCCCACGATCGTTGATGCGCACCAGTATGGTGCGATTGTTCTGAAGATTGGTGACGTAAGCGTAGCTTGGCAGCGGCAGCGTCGGATGCGCCGCCGTCAGCGCGTGCATATCGAAGAGTTCGCCGTTTGCTGTCTTGCGGCCGTGGAAATCATCGCCGTACCACGAGCCGATGCCGACGCGATCATATCCCGGCTCCTCGCGCGGCACATACCAGCGACCGGCAACCTTGTAGGGGCTACCTAGTTTGAAAGTTCCCCCGCCTTTGCGCAGTGGTCCGCGCGCGCTGGTCACTCTTGGGGAGCTCGAAACGCCATATTCGTCTTCGCTGAACGCGGGTCGCGACAGGCGCGTTGCAGATGGGCCGTCTCCGCTGCCCGAGCACGCGGCAAGAAGAGCTGCAACGCTGATGGCGAGCCCAAAATGGGGCGCCAAAGCCAACCATCCGCGTTCTGACATCAGACTAATACTCTTGCACGCATACCAAAAACGGCCTCGGATGATGTTCTCTAACCAGAGAGATTGTCCTAAGCAGGCCAGAAGCATGGCAAAATAGGCTTAGCGGGCGGTAAACGCCGTCAGGTCTTGAGACGCGGCCATGAACCGTATAGGAACGCAGTCCGCAGTGCAGGACCTCTGCGCGCTGGAGGGGTGGTCGAGTGGTTTAAGGCACCGGTCTTGAAAACCGGCGTGGGCGTAAGTCCACCGTGGGTTCGAATCCCACCCCCTCCGCCACTTGCCCCCGCGAAAGCATTCTCCCGATCCGTCAGCGGCCGGATTTTTCCGTTGTATTCGAGGGTTATGCGGGAGGGGCTGTTAACCGGCCAACGCCCCGAAGGGCGGACACGCGTTCTCTCCGGGCCGATATTCTCCGGACCTGTTAACCGCCGCGCTTTCGGTGAACAGCTTTAAGTCATTGCTTTCAAGTGATCTTTCGAAGTCCGTGATGCACGCGATTTGGAAAATCCATCTGGATGGCGGATGGAACAGAGATCGAACGCCGCCCGTTGCGCGCTGGTTCGGCTGCGGCTGGGACCAATCTCACCCCAGCCGCTGTTCGTGCTTTGTGCTGAGTCAACCGCGTGTTACGGTCATGAAAAAGTGTGAGGCGAGCAGTTGGCCCAGAAGTCAGACATCGAATGGACGGACGCGACGTGGAACCCGGTGACGGGCTGCACCAAGGTCGGTCCCGGTTGTGACAACTGCTACGCCGAGCGGTTCGCAGAGCGCTGGCGTGGAATCCCTGGACACCCCTACGAGCAGGGCTTTGACCTGACACTCTGGCCGTCGAGGCTGAAGCAGCCCGTGCTCTGGAAAAAGCCGCGGATGATCTTCGTGAACTCGATGAGCGACCTCTTCCACAAGGACATCGACCGTACATTCATCGACGCGGTGTTCGACGCCATGGAGCTGGCGGACTGGCACGTCTACCAGGTGCTGACCAAGCGCAGCTCGCTCATGCGCAACTACGTTCGGAAGCGGTATGATGGAGGGCCGGTCCCTCGGCACATCTGGCTCGGCGTTTCTGTCGAGGACGCCGCGCACGCGAGCCGGATCGAGCACCTGAAGCAGATCAATTCCGACGCGCGCTTCATCTCGTTCGAGCCGCTGCTCGGACCGGTCGGGGATGTCGATCTGCAGGGCGTCGCTTGGGCCATCGTCGGGGGGGAGAGCGGGCCCCGGGCTCGGCCCATGGACGAAAGCTGGGCCCGCCAGATCCGGGACATCTGCGAACGTGACGACGTCGCTTTCTTCTTCAAACAATGGGGTGGCGCCCGTCCGAAGTCGGGGGGGCGTCTGCTCGATGGTGAGGAATGGAACGGCTTTCCGTGGCAAATCGTCCCGAAGCCGATCCTCGATCAGATTTCAGCGTGAACCATTTCGCACGGAGTACCGCCATCATTGAAGAAATCGCATATTGAAAATACGGTTGGCCCATGGGCTCGGCAAAAGCTCGATGGCCTCGAGGCATATCTTCACGCTTACACCATTGCGCTGAAGAAACAGCCCTTCGAACTGGTCTACGTCGACGCATTCGCCGGCGCGGGACGGTCAAGAATCCGCGACGCCTGGGCCGGTGCTGATGACGAAGACCTTCAGCTTCTTGATGACGAGTTCGTTCGGTCCGAGGAGCAGTTCATCGAAGGCTCCCCGCACCGAGCCCTCGCTCTCGAACACCCTTTCACCCAATATCATTTCTTTGACGCAGATGCAGGGCGCGCGGCCCTTCTCGAGGGCTTGAGGGCCGAGTACCCGGCTCGAAAGATCAGCGTTCAGGTTGGCGACGCGAACGAATTGATCCAGAAGCTGGTCCCGCGGATTGCGGGGCGGAACATGAGGGGTGTTGCTTTCCTCGATCCTTATGGCCCCCACTTGGACTGGCGAACCGTCGCAGCTCTGGGATCAACCAAGAAGTTTGAGGTGATCATAAACTTCCCGCTTGGAATGGCCATCAACAGATTGATCACGCGCTCGGGTGACATTCCCGAAACTTGGCGCGCGGGGCTGAACGGCTGCTTCGGCGGTGCGGACTGGGAGAGCCTCGTCTACGCAGAGCGCACCGACCTCTTCGGGGATACGACCCGCCACAAGGTTGACGATGCAGCCAAGCGGCTTCTTGACCACTACGTCGGCCGCCTGAAGACCTTGTTCGGCCACGCCGCCACACCGAGTGTCGTCAGGAACACGCGAGGTGTCCCAATCTACTACATGCTGTGGGCGGGGCCCCATCCCCTCGGGCACAAGATCGCCGACTACATCTTGGCGAAGGGTGATCGGATCACGCCACCAAAAACTCGGTCCGTTCGACGATGACCAGCTGGTGGCCCCGATTGCTAGCCGAGCCGGAACGCAGGCCTTGAAAGCATCCGAACGGCGAGACCGATCGAAAAGATCGCGTCATGGCGCAGCAGGTCGTCCGCCGATCTGCTCTCATCGATGCTACGACGATCAAGATTGCTGCCGTCATCGACATGCCGGAAGTGCGACAACGGGTTTCGCAGCGCCATCATGCGGCGGAGGTCGGTGACGTCTTCATCAGAGACTACCTCGCGCTCTCGGCAGCGGCGGAGGGTGTCGGCGAACTGGATGCGATCCGGAATGTCATCAACCAGAAGCCCGGCGTGAAGATATGCCGCCAGCAGATGCTCCACGAGCCCCTGACACAGCAGGATCGTCGCCACATAGTTGCCGTGCACGAACGACGAACGCGCTTCGACCCAAGCGTGATAGGCCGCATGGCCGCCGAAAATCATCGTCCCGGATCGACCCATCTGGCCGCCCAGATCTGTCAGCATCCGGAAACGGCCGACCTTCCCTGGCAGGTCGTCATGAAGGTCGGCCAGCAGATGACGGACGAAGTCCAGATCCGAAAGGTCCGATAGCAGATCGGGCTGATCGTCCCGGCTCACAGTCACGCGGCCTTCGCCCCACCGTCGAAGATCTCGTGCAGCATGGCCGGAATCAGGGCCTCCACATCCTGCGCGGTGTTGGCGCGGATGGTGCGGGCTTCGTGCGCCTTCGTCTGAAGGCGGTCGAACCAGTGCTGTCGACCGATTGGTGGGACCGGCACTTGCAAGCTTTCGAGCTTCTTCAATCCCAGCGTCCGGTTCCGTCCCGCTCCGCCAGGAGATGCTTCACCCAGCTTCTGCAATCCCTCGGGCGTCGAGAAATAGAAGCGTAGGAACTCGACGGTTGCGGTTTCCGGCGCGGGAACGCAGGTCAGGAAACGATGTGAGCCGACCCGGCCATCGTCTTCTGGCTGAGCGACGGCGACAGCGCCTTCCCAGGCAAAGACGATGTTGAACACGAGGTCGCCCGCGCAGATGCGGAACAGCTTCTTGTTGCCGACCTCAACGCCGGGCAGTTCGGGTTTGTGGAACGTGCCCCGACCGAATGACCGGACGCCGAGTTCCGGATAGGCAGCGTCGAGATCGATCTCGACCGGTCTTCGCACCAGCGGCGCGACCTCGGCCATGGGGCGCAGGGGGGCGCCGTCGATGGCGCGCTGGAAGGCTTTCAGCAGCAACGCCTGCGTCTCGCGCTCGGCCGCCTCGATGGCGTTGCGGCGTTCGTCCACCAGCGCCGCGACCCGGTCGAGCTTTTCGACGATACGGCGCTGTTCGTCGAGAGAAGGCAGAGGCACCGTCATCTTCAGGAATTTCGCTTCCTTCATGCGAACGCGGTTTGTCGAACCCTCGCTCGCTCGGCGACATAGATCGATGAACTCGGGCGTGCGTGAATACCACTCGAAGAAATGTGGCAGCACCGTCGAAGCGTCGATGTTGAAGCAGGGGAAATCATTGCTGACCAGTGCACCGTCCAGGTCCTCTGGAACGATCCCGAACGCTCCATGACGCGCGTCGATCCTGGAGATCAGGAACTGACCTGCCTTGGCGCAGTACTGTCGGGCGGCAGCAATCGCGCTTCCCGGAACTTCGCCACGCAGCGTGAGACCCTTTCCCCACAGACGTGCGGTGATCTGCTTGTAATTTTCATCCGGCTTTACCGGGACCCAGTCCTCTGCCTTGGTCAGAAACCTGTCGATGGTTATCGTCTGCGACATCACACCCGCTCCGCCAGCACGGCCTTGATCTCGTCCATGATCCCGATGATCCGCTGTTCCTGTGCGATGATCGCGTCCACGATCTCGAGCGGCGCGCGATGATCGGCGACCTCGCCGGAATGCGGGTTCTTGATGTCCAGGTTACAGGCGACAACGCGATCCTGCTCGTCGCGCTGGATCAGATCACCAGCGGAGACCTTCCACGCGCGCTCGTTCGGCTCGCGCTTCTTCCACCAGGCAAGGCAGTCCGCAAATTCCTCATAGGCCATGGGCGCGGTCTTCGAGTACTTCTTGCGGCCCTCCGGCAGCGGCATCTCGTAGTACCAGATGTCCCTCGTTGGTCCGGTCGTGTCGAAGAAGATCAGGTTTGCCGGGATGTCCGTGTAGGGCGCGAACACCCCTTCGCGCAGCCGGACCACGGTGTGCAGGTTGAACTTCTCGAGCAGGTCCGCCTTGATCCGCGCCGAGATGCCATCGCCGAACAGCGTGCCGTGCGGAACGACGACGGCGGCCCGCCCGCGCCCGGCGCGCTTCAGCCTCCGCATGATCAGTTGCAGGAACAGCAGCGCCGTTTCGGCCGTGCGCCGGTCCTCGGGGAAGTTGTTGAGGATCCCTGCCTCCTCCTCGCCGCCGAATGGCGGATTGGTCAGGATGACATTGACCCGCTGATCCTCGCCGATCTCGGCGAGGCGGAAGCGAAGGGCATTGCCCGGGTCGATGCGCGGGGCATGCAGGCCGTGCAGCAGGAGGTTGAGCTGGGACAGAAGGAACGGCAGCGACTTGGCCTCGCCGCCGAAGAAGCTGTCTTCCTGGAGGATGCGTCGCTTCTCGACCGTATCGGCCTGGCGCTCAAGATGCAGGAATGCCTCGGTCAGAAATCCCCCGGTGCCGCATGCCGGGTCGAGGATGGTCTCGCCCAGCTTGGGATCGGTCACCTCGACCATGAACCGCACGACCGGCCGGGGCGTGTAGAACTCGCCCGAGTCCCCTGCAGCGTCGCGCATCTCGCGCAGCAGCGTCTCGTACAGGCGGCCGAGTGTGTGAACTTCTTCCGAAGAATCGAAATGGATGCCGTCGATCAGGTTGACCACGTCGCGCAACAGGTAGCCGCTCTCCATCCGGTTGGCGAAGCCCTGGAAGACGGTTGCGATCACGTCGCGCCGCTCGCGCCGCCCATTATCGCCGCGCAAGCCTCGGAGATAGGCGAAGAGCCCCGGGCCGCGGGTCCCGTCCGGACGCTCCGTCATCTCGGAAACGAGGAACGACAGGAGGTCGGGGCCGGTGATGCCATCCGCATCCGCTGCCCAATCGCGCCAGCGATAAGGGGCCTCGATGATCGAGCGATAATCCTTGCCCGCAAGTTCTGCGCGTCCCTCCTCGATTCGCTCCATGTCGTCGAGGAACTTCAGGAACATTATCCAGGTGAGCATCGGCAACCGATCAAGGTCGCCGTTCAGCCCCTTGTCCTTCCGCATGATCTTGCGGGCGGACTTGATGATGCTGTCGAGACGCTGGGCAGTGGTCAGTTGCTTCGGCGCAGCCTTCTTTCGGGCGGTTGTAGCCAAGATAGAGCTCCTTTAATTCAAGCGGTGTAGAGCAGACGCTGCAGCTCGGTGACGGCGCTGCGCAGCTCCTTGCCCCCGCCGAAGCGGGCAGCGATTTCTATGACGTTGCCCCACTCGCTGAACGGGGGCACTTCCAGGATGTCGGGCAGCTTGAACTGGGCACTGCCATGTTCGGCATACTTTTCAAGCACGGCATCTAGAACTTCGCGGGCATCCGGCCCGAAGCGGTCCAGAAACTCGTCCTGCTCCCTCACCAGACGGTCAGCGCGCTCGCGCCGGGTGCGCAGCGGCGCGTTATAGGCGAGATGGCAAAGGAGATCGAACGGGTCGGCCTCCGGCTTTCCGACTGCATCAGCCAGGGAATCGAGATGGATGCCCTTTTCCTCGAGCCGCTCGACGATTTCCGCCCGGCGCTCGGGATCGAGCCAGTCCGTGCGCAGTTCCGACGCATTGGGGTAGAGTGTGCGGACCTTGTCGCCAGTGTAATCGGTGAGCTGGCGGCAGGCGAGTTGCCGGCCGTCAGAATCGAGTTCGTACACGAGGTGCCGGACGATCGCGACCTCGCCGCCGTCGACATAGAACTTGCGGGGCCCGTTCTCGCCCTCGTCCCCCAGCTCGACCGGTCCATCCGGGATATCGGGCCCTTCAGGAAAATCGTCCGGATCCGGCGCCACTTCTTCGATCTCGCGCTCTTCCACGATGTCGCCGTCCGCATTGATCACCGCTTCGTCCTCGCGGACGGGATCGCCGTCAAAGGCGGGATCGGCGAACATGCGCGTCGCGGTTCCGGTGTAATCGATGATGTTGAAGGCGAGCTTGCCGTAGTCGGGCCGGAGACGGGTGCCCCGTCCGATAATCTGCTTGAACTCCGGCATGGAGCCGACGACCCGCGCGAGCACCACGTTCTTGCAGGTCGGGGCGTCCACGCCGGTCGTGAGAAGCTGCGACGTGGTGAGGATGACCGGCGTCTGGGTCTCGACATCCTGAAACTTCGCCCTGTGCGCGCTTCCCACATCGCCTTCGTCGGACGTCACACGGCAAACGTAGTCGGGATGGTCCTTCACGAGATCGGTGTTCAGGGCGGCGAGCGCCTGCCGCATTTCTAGCGCGTGTTCCTGGTCGACGCAGAAGACGATGGTCTTTGCGAAGCGGTCGGTCTCGGCCATGAAGCCCGCGAGATGTCTCGCAATGGCCTGCGTTCGCGCCCGCAGCGCCACGACCCGCTCGAAGTCCCGCGTGGAGTATTCGGCGTCGGGGATCTCGCGTCCATAGCGATCAAGTTGACCCCGCGTTGGTCGCCAGCCGGCAGCATCGTAGTCCGATATGACGCGATGGACCCGATACGGGGCCAAGAAGCCGTCAGCGATGCCCTGCGCGAGGCTGTACTCGTAAAGCGGATCACCAAAATAGTTGTAGGTATCGACATTGTCCTCTCGACGCGGCGTCGCTGTCATCCCAATTTGGGTTGCGGGCTCGAACCATTCGAGGATTTCCCGCCAGTTGCTGTCGTCGCGAGCACTGCCGCGATGACATTCGTCAATGATGATGAGATCAAAGAAATCGCGCGCATACTCGCGATAAAGGCCGGGACGGTTCTCGTCACGCGCGATGGACTGGTAGATGGCGAAATACATGTCGCGGCTCTTGACCGCCAAACCGCCGGCGATCTTGTGACGGGCGTCGCCAAATGGGCTGAAGTCTTTTGCCATCGGATCGTCGACCAGGACGTTGCGATCAGCGAGAAACAGGATCTTCGGGTTCCGGTTGACCCCTTTGGAATTCCAGCGTGCCGACCAGAGCTTCCAGCAGATCTGGAAGGCGACGGCAGTCTTGCCCGCTCCGGTGCACAGTGTGAGCAGGGCCCGCTTCCTGCCCTGAAGGGCGGCTTGGACCGCGCGGTTCACCGCGATTTCCTGATAGTAGCGAAGGGGTTTGGCTCGGTCTGGAAAGGTGGGCGTCAGCAGCCGTTCGGCCACTTGGTCGTCGACAATGCCCTCGGCGCGGCGGAGCCGAGCCCAAAGGTCACCAGGCGCCGGGAAATCCGAAATCGTTCGCTCGATGCCGGTCGTGTAGTCGAACTCGACAATCTCGATCCCATTGGTCGAATACGCGAACCGAAGTCCAAGGATTTCAGCATATTCCTTGGCTTGTTGGAGGCCCTCCGCGGCGTGCCGGTAGCGGGATTTGGCCTCAACGACGGCGATCGGGAAATCCGGATTATATCGGAGAAGATAGTCTGAGCGCTTCTGCTTGCCACGTCGAGCTTTGCCGCCGACAAATACAACTCGGCCGTCAGTAAAAGTTCTCTGCTCGTTTATCGCGTGCGGGCGTTCATCCCAGCCTGCTTCCTGCAGCTTCGGGACGACGAACTTCCTGCAGGTATCGGCTTCGTTCATGCGCAATCTACTTCGCCCGGTTTCGACATGCCATCGCGCAGCAAACGGCTTGTCAAAGAACTCGGCTCAGATCAACGCGCAATTCTTTGGTTTGGCAGCTCTTTCGCCTGACAACGGCTCGGAGAAGCTACAGCGTGGCCGACTGATGCCGCAAGCCTTATTCCGTCCCTGGCAGCAAGGACTCGCGCTGCCTCGACCATTCATGGGGGATCTGCACTCGCAGCGACTGAAGCGTCAGGCCCGGGGGATGCCGTGCGTCGAGTATCGCCTCGACGAGATCGGGCGCAAGCTGCGTCAGCCGAAGCACACGCGTGAGGTAGGAGACAGCGATGCCTTCCTGTGCGGCGAGGTCGGCTACCGTGGCAAAGTCACCGTTGTCGAGCATCCTCTTCCAGCGGAACGCGCGCGCAAGCGCCTTGATGAGCGTATCGTCCGGCCTCCCGCGCGCTTGGGTGCCTGATGGCCGCTGCATCTCTTTCCGCCCGCCGCGCTTCACGATGCGGAATGGCACGTGGATTGTGACCGTCTCGGAGACCGCCATCGCGCGGGTCATGCCGCTGCTCCGATGCTGCCAGACAGCATCTCGCGCGCGAGCCCTCCGAGGCCGTCCATCCGGAGCCGGAAGTTGAGCCCGTTCGTGCCGATATCGACGCGCTCAACCAGCAGCGTGACAATGCGCGCCTGCTCGGCGGGGAAGAGTTCGTCCCACAGCGGATCGAGCTGCTGCAAGGCCGCGCGTGCGTCGGCCTCGGAGATGTCGTCGGCGTAGGCACGCGCTGCCTTCCAGGTCCCCGCAACAATCTCCGGCTGGCGGAACACGGCGCGGAGCTGGTCTATGACGGCGCCCTCGATCTCGCCCGCAGGCACGCGGCCGACCGGGCACGACCCGGCACCGTGCTTCAGCACGGTCTGACTGACATAGTAGCGGTAGAGACGATCCCCCTTCCGAGTATGCGTCGGTGAGAACGCGGCGCCATCGGGCCCGAACAGCAGCCCCTTCAGCAGCGCGGGCGTGTCGGCGCGGGTGCGGGCCGCGCGCTTGCGCGGGCTCTCCTGCAGGATGGCGTGGACGCGGTCCCAAATCTCGGGATCGATGATGGCGTCGTGCTCGCCGGGATAGCTGTCGCCTTTGTGGACCGCCTCGCCGATGTAGGCGCGGTTGCTGAGCATGCGGTAGATGTATTTCTTGTCGATCCGGTTGCCGCGCGGCGTGCGGAGGCCGCGCGCGCCGACCTCCCGCGCCAGTTCCGTGCAGGACCCGATCTCGAGAAAGCGGGCGAAGATCCAGCGCACATGCGCAGTGGCGTCTTCGTCGATCACCAGCTTCCGGTTCTCGACCCGATAGCCGTAGGGCGGCACCCCGCCCATCCACATGCCCTTCTTCCGACTGGCGGCGACCTTGTCGCGGATGCGTTCAGCCGTGACCTCGCGTTCGAACTGGGCGAAGCTGAGCAGGATGTTCAGCGTCAGTCGCCCCATGGAGGTGGTGGTGTTGAACGACTGCGTGACCGAGACGAAGGTCACGCCGTTCCGGTCGAAGACCTCGACCAGCTTGGCGAAATCGGCGAGCGAGCGGCTGAGGCGGTCGATCTTGTAGACCACCACAACATCGACCAGCCCGTCCTCGATGTCCTCCAGCAGCCGCTGCAGGCCGGGGCGTTCAAGCGTGCCGCCGGAAATGCCGCCGTCGTCATACTGATCGCGGACCAGCACCCAGCCCTCGGACCGCTGGCTGGCGATGTACGCCTCGCAGGCCTCCCGCTGGGCGTGGAGCGAGTTGAACTCCTGCTCCAGTCCTTCCTCGGAGGATTTCCGGGTGTAGACGGCACACCGCAGCTTGCGGACGACCTTCGATTTTTCAGGCGGCTTCGTCATGTCCGCCCCCTGTGGTTCTTGAGCCCGAAGAACACCCAGCCGTTCCAGCGCGTGCCGGTGATGGCGCGCGCGATGGCGGACAGCGACTTGTACGGCCGACCTTGCCACTCGAAGCCGTCGGTCGTGACGGTGACGACCTGCTCGACACCCTGCCATTCGCGCAGCAGCCGCGTGCCGGTGATCGGGCGGTCACGGTCGGCGCGCATGCCACGCTTCTTCCTGTCGCCGCCGTCCAGTTCCTCGCCCAGCCGTTCCAGCCGCCGGATCGTCTCCGGTTTCAGCCCGCCATAGGCGAGTTCCTGGATGCGATAGGCGATGCGGCTTTCGAGATAGCGGCGGTTGAACGGCGGCGGTTCGCTGTCGAACAGGTCGCGCCACTGCTTTTTCAGGTCAGGCGTCGGCGTGGTCTTGAGCGCGGCGAGGCGCGCGGGGATGGGATCAGGCTTCATGCATTTCTCCGGTGAGTTGGAGTTGCATGACGGCATTGGTCGGGCGGATAGTGTAGGCAACTTTCTCCAGTATCGTCAGATACTTCGCCCTTCTCCCGCATGCGCAACCGAACAAGCCCGAGCGCCAACAGGCCGCAGAGCTCGGCGCGGCGCTCGGCGGGCGTCATGTGGTCGGGAGGGAGCGGGTTCGGGCGTTTCATGTCTCGGTGGCTATGCTCGGTGGCGTCGTTACCGATCAAAAGCCACCCCACCATCGGTGATGGGACATCTCTCCCAACAGGATTCAGGATTGCGAACAGGTAGAGAACATCAGGACTTGCCGATCACCGATTTGTCCGCGACAATCGCGAGTTGAATCAGTCGAGAGCAGTAGTTCATTGAGGTAAGTTCATGACGCGCGAAGCAACTCCGATCGGTCCCCATCTCCTGGAGCGGATCGAGGATGCGCGCGTGGATCTCGCCTCTGTGGACGTAACTGTCCGGCGAAAAGGCAACGTTGCCCTCGGTCTCCAGAGGCGACATCGCGGTATCAAGCTCCGAGCACGGCGCCACGATCGCCATCAGTAGCGCAAGTCAGAATTCTCGGAGACTTCAATGGTACGCGTCCCGGCTAAAACCTGCCCCAATCTTTCTCGGCTATTCGATGATGCAGAGCCCGAATTGCTGTCCGGATTCCTCAAGAGCAAGGCTTTCGAGAGGCTGAGCTGGCTCGCGCCCTACAGGTTCGACCCCAAGAATCCGGACGGTCCGTCGGTTGCCAGAAACATGCTGCCGCAGGAAAAGAAGGACCGGCTGGGGCCCCTCGAAGCTGAAGCTGCCCGGATCGTCACAATCGCAAGCGACCGTGGCGAGTATGTCCTCGAAGGTCTCGCCAAGACCACGCTCGAACCCGAGCGCACCAAGGAACTTTTGAACCAGCGGGACAAGCTCGCGCGAAGCCTTTGGGCTTACGCCAACGAACACGGCTTATTTGAAGCGGCGGAGAACAGCCTGCACCTTCGCCTCTACCGGCGCTATGACAAGCACTACCAGACTTTCATGGCCGAGCCTTCGGTCGACGGGGGCCCGGACGCCGGCAGCGCATTGCTCGAAGAGCTTCTGGTTGATCTCAACAAGCGTCTCGATCGCGGCGACGGCTACAGCATCGACAAGTTCGACATCCCCGAGGACGGCGATGAACCGGTGGCGGAGATGTACCTGCTGTTCCATCCCGATCCCCCCACAAGCGTTCGGGAGATCGATGACGACGGCAATAGATCGAGCATCTATTTTCGGCCGCCCGGAGAGGCGATGATCGTCTACACGCCATCGACCGGGCGGGTCCATGTCCGTGCCGGCAACCGAAAGCTCAGGCACACAGTCGCCGAACGCTTCATCGAGACTGCTCTCGAGCAGACCTACTCCAACCAGCCCGTCGATTTTCAGGCGTACGACATTTCGCAGTTCCTGCAAGGACTCGATCTTGAACCGCCGGAACTCGACGACGTCGTGATCGAACGCGCACAGGTGATCCGCGCTGACATCAGCATCGGCAATCTGGCCAACCGTCTCTCGCTTTCCACCACGATCGACCAGGACATCTCCGAAATCATCGACAGCCAGCCGGGCCTTCCGAGGATTTTCGAGCGGGCGCTCGCAATCCGTTTCGTCGAGATTGCGGTCCGGTATTTCCGCGCGGGACGGGATGAGGCGCAAACCCTCAACTTCACCCTCACCGACCGCAACACTAGCAGCCTTCTCAGCATCGACGACCCTTTCGAGCGCGTTCTGGGGCATCGCTTGCTCAGACACTGGAACATCCTCCGTGATGGTCGCGCGCCAGGCGAAGGGGAGAGCATGGCGGTCATGCCCGCCTTGCTGGCCATCTGGGATATCGGAGCTGACAGGGTCACCGGCGCATGGCTCCAAACTCGCGGTGTCGATCCTGGCCTCCTGACCGATCTGGGCTTCCTCGTGCCGGCCGGCTGGGAAGGCGACGACCTGATCGACGATGAAGACGAGGTCGGCCCGGTGGCAGCCGAAGTGGTCGTTCGTATCGAGAAGGGAGATGCGGAGGAAGAAGACCGTAAGGTGGCCGACCTCAAGGTCACCGAGGGACAGGCGACGTCTGCGGGCAACCCGGATCGCTACAGGATCTATCGGGTGCGTGACGGCTGGGTCGCGCAACACCTGAAGGAACGTCTCGAAAAGGCGCTCGATGCGCCCGCCATCGAGAAGCTGACCGATCATCTCCTCTACCTTGGAACGCTCAGTGTCGATGGCGGAGATGTTCCGATCTACCTTGCGCGTGGTCTCGACCGGGAGAGGGTCCGGTCTGCCGTCGATACGGAACTTCGGGCGCGCCACAACCTCGGTATTGGACTGGTTCTGCAGGCCGGCACCGCTCCCGGACCGTGCCTGGCGGCCAATGTTCTGACGCCGCTTGTTGATCAAATCGACACCAAGCAAGCCGAAATCGCGTTGGTCGCAGACAAGCTCCGGTCCGTGTTCCGGCGACATCGGATATTGGCCCGTGGAGGCATGACGGTCGGACTCACCCGTAGCGGCGATGATATCGCGACCCTCTTCGTGCCAGGGAAAGGCACCATCGACATCAAGGGCGAAAACCGCATCCAGATCATCCAGCGGCTGGTCGATGCCCACAACAACGGCCCGACGCCGATGTCGACCAAGGATCTTGTCAAGGGAATCGCTGAAGACCAGTCCCTGTCGAACATCTTCAAGCAGCCGCTGTGGGACAAGCTGAAGGCCAACTTTCTGAGAAGTCTTGGCGCCAAGGGGCCGTGGGAGATCGCAATCTGACAGCTGGCTCCGATCCGGCTCCGATTGGGGGGTCTGACGGGCTCCGATTCTTCAGGCCAATGGGAGTGCTCCATCGATCAGAGGAGCACTTCCATGCCGACTCCCTTCCCCCCGCGCCAGACAGCCCAGTCGAGCTGGTCCGGCGCCGCGAAGACCAAGCCCACCACCTCGAACTCGGAATGGCGCTGCACGCGCTGTGACAAGCTGCTCGGCGTCTGCCGGGACGGCCGCATGCACCTGCGCTTCGCGCGGGGGCACGAGTATCTCGTGGGCTTCCCGGTGCAGGCCACCTGTCGGGGCTGCGGCACGCTGAACAACGCGACCGCACCCGCGCGCTGACACGCGCTTTCACCCAACCCCCTGAATCGCAGAGACGCGCGACGTCCTGACCTGGCCACGAGAAGGCGCCGGACGCCTGGCCGCAAGGCAGGCGTCCAATGTCTATCGCGTGGCACGAGATCCGTGATCACCTCATGCATTCTTCTTCCAACCTTCACTTCCAGCGCAGTTTCGACGCCGTCCGGCGTGCGCAGGCTGCCCTCACACCGTTCCGGGATCCGGCGGCCCTGCTGGACGGGCTGCACGGCACGACCGGCGATCAGGGCCAGAAGAACCTGATCCTCTCCGCGCTCGTCAGAGCGGCGCAGGGCGACGGGCCCGCGTCCGACTGCGCCCTGACGCTGCTGTTGCTGGCGCTCTGGCCCGGCCTCGACGCCATCCGCCGCCGATCGATCTGGCGCAGGCTCGGCACCGCCGACGAGGTCGCGTCCGACGTTCTGGCGCGCACCACCGAGGCAGTCCGCAGCCTCGATCTCAGGCGCGTCAACTGGATCGCGGCCACGGTGCTGCGCAACGTCGAGCGCGACATGATCCGCGTGCGCCGGCGCGACTCGGCGCGCGAACATCTCGCCAGCGGCGCCAAACCCGACGAGGTGGCGGACAGCGGTGACAGCGGGATCGGCGCGGCCGGGTACGCACGGCTGAACGACGCCGTGCGGAAGCTGCTCGGCGATGACGCCCTGCTGGTGATCCGCGTGGCGATCGAGGGTTTCTCGCAAGCCGAGGCGGGAGCCGAACTGGGCTTGACCGAGGCTGCCGCCCGCAAGCGGTACCAGCGCGCCATGCGCCGGCTGCACGACGCCCTCGAGGAAATCCCCTGAACGGATGTCCCGATCCGGTCCTGCGGGTGGCTTTTCCCATTCGAGCGCCCCGAGCGCCTTCCCTCCAACCGAAAGCAGACACGCATGAACCGCACTGCCGATCTGTCGCTCGAGGATTTCAGGCGTCTTCCGGGGCTCTATCGCCGCTGGGAGCTGACCGAGGTCTGCGAGCCCAACCGCAACTATCAGATCGAGGACGCCGGCACGCACGCGGACGGGACGCCGCTACTGGCGATCTACGTCGCCGAGCCCGCGCCCGACGTCCGCGAGGCCGCGTGATGGGCCTCCTCGATCACCTCATCTCACGGAGAACCGCCATGCCGGACCAGCCGGACGACATCACCCGTCTTCGCAAGGTGAACTACGCCCTCGAAGATCTCCCCGAAACCATCGCCTTCCCGCAGCGCGCGGGTGACGAGCCGCGCGAGCCGCTGCCGGTCGTCGAGGCGACCGTCGACGAGATCGCCTTCGCGATCGTGGAAGCGGAGCGCGAGAGCACGGCCGCCTACCGCCGCGCCGACGCGCTGAAGCGCCTCTACAAGCTCGCCCGCGAGGCGGGGTGCATCGGCGCAGATCGCGCCGCCACGGCGGTGATGAAGAAGGAGGGCCAGTGATGGCCCTTCCCATCATCGGCGCCGATGAGAGGCTCGCGCAGCGCAAGGGCATCAAGGGCGTCATCTTCGGCCGGTCCGGCATCGGCAAGACCAGCCTGCTCTGGACGCTGAACGCCTCGACCACGCTCTTTCTCGATCTCGAGGCCGGGGATCTGGCGGTCGAGGGGCTGGAGATCGACACGCTCCGGCCCCGCACCTGGAAGGAATGCCGCGACTTCGCGGTGTTCATCGGCGGGCCGAACCCGGCGCTGCGCGAGGACCAGCCCTACAGCCAGGCGCATTTCGACGAGGTCTGCGGGCGCTACGGCGATCCGGCGGTGATCGGGAAATACGAGACCGTCTTCATCGACTCGATCACCGTTGCCGGGCGACTCTGCTTCCAGTGGTGCCGCGGCCAGCCCGAGGCCCTCTCGGAGAAGACCGGCAAGCCCGACATCCGCGGCGCCTACGGGCTGCACGGCCGCGAGATGATCGGGTGGCTGACCCATCTGCAGCACACGCGCGGCAAGCATGTCTGGTTCGTGGGCATCCTCGACGAGCGGCTCGACGACTTCAACCGCAAGGTCTTCCAGCCGCAGATCGACGGCTCGAAGACCGGGCTCGAACTGCCCGGGATCGTCGACCAGGTCATCACCATGGCCGACATCCCGGACCCCGGCGGCCAGCCGCAGCGCGCCTTCGTCTGCCAGACGCTGAACCCCTGGGGCTATCCGGCCAAGGACCGCTCGGGCCGCCTCGACAGGGTCGAGGCCCCGCATCTCGGCCGGCTGATGGAGAAGATCCAGCGCCCCGCGGCGCCGGCCTCCGAACGCCTGACCTGGCCGCCGTTGACCCCGGCCGATCCCGCCCCCGCGCAGGAGCCCGGCCATGGCTGAGCGCCTCTCGCCACGCCCGGTGTCCCGATCCGGTCGCCGGGGTGGCTTTTCCCCTCTGACGCCACTGCGCGTCCCATCCTCCAACTGAAAGGAGCCGCGCAATGTCCGGACCCTGGAACGACTTCAACTCCGCGCAATCCAACACCAACGTCATCCCGAAGGGCACGCTTGCCAAGGTTCGCCTGACGCTCCGCCCGGGCGGCTTCGACGACCCCTCGCAGGGCTGGACAGGCGGCTGGGCGCGCCGCGCCGCCACCGGCGCCGTCTATCTCGACGCCGAATACACGGTGCTCGAGGGGCCCCATGCCCGGCGCAAGATCTGGTCGCTGATCGGCCTCTACAGCCCGAAGGGACCGGACTGGGCGAACATGGGGCGCGGCCTGATCCGCGGCATCCTCAACTCAGCGCGCGGCGTGTCGGACAAGGACAACTCGCCCGAGGCGCAGGCCCGCCGCCGCATCAACGGGTTCGGCGATCTCGACGGGGTCGAATTCGTCGCCCGCATCGACATCGGCACCGACACCAACGGCGAGGACAAGAACGAGATCCGCGCCGCGGTCACCCCGATCATCGCGACTACGCCGCGCTGATGGGCACGGTAGCGCCGCAGTTCGCCGCTGCCCCGGCGCAGGGCCACGCCCCGCAGCAGCCCACCACGGCCACCCAGCCCAGCCAGCCCGCGTCCGCCCCGGCGCCGCCGGTCGGCCGAGCTGGGCGCAGTAAGGGGGAGACCGGCCATGCGCCTGCGCCCCCGCCAGAAGACCTTCGTCGAGCGCAGCGTGGCTGCGCTCGCTTCCCGCGGCAACACGCTGGGCGTGGCGCCCACCGGCGCGGGCAAGACCATCATGCTCTCGGCGGTCACCGGCGAGATGATCGGCGACGGGGCCAAGGCCTGCGTACTGGCGCATCGCGACGAGTTGACGGCGCAGAACCGCGCCAAGTTCCAGCGCGTGGTGCCGGGCGTCGCCACCTCGGTGATCGACGCCACGGAGAAGTCCTGGGGCGGCCAGGTCGCCTTCGCCATGGTGCCGACGCTGGCGCGGGCCTCGAACCTCGCCGACATGCCGCGTCTCGACCTGCTTGTCGTCGACGAGGCGCACCATGCCGTCGCCGACAGCTACCGCCGCATCATCGACCGCGTGCGCGAGGCCAATCCCGACGCCCGCATCTTCGGGGTCACGGCGACGCCGAACCGGGGTGACCGGAAGGGGCTGCGCGAGGTCTTCGACAACGTGGCCGACCAGGTGCGGCTGGGCGAGCTGATCGCCTCGGGCCACCTGGTGCCGCCGCGCACCTTCGTCATCGACGTGGGCGTGCAGGACGAGCTGCGCTCGGTCCGCAAGACCATGTCGGATTTCGACATGGCGGAGGTGGCGGGCATCATGGACCGCGCCCCCGTCACCGACGAGGTGATCCGCCACTGGAAGGAAAAGGCGGGGTCCGAAGGACGGCAGACCGTGGTGTTCTGCTCCACCGTCGCCCATGCCGAGCACGTCACCGACGCCTTCAGGGCGGCGGGCGTTTCCGCCGCGCTGATCCACGGCGATCTGGCAGCCGAGACCCGCAAGGCGATCCTCACCGACTACGCGGCGGGCGACATCCGCGTCGTGGTCAACGTGGCGGTGCTGACCGAGGGCTGGGACCATCCGCCCACCTCCTGCGTCGTGCTGCTGCGCCCCAGCTCCTACAAGTCCACGATGATCCAGATGGTAGGTCGCGGGCTGCGCACCGTCGATCCCGAGGAACACCCCGGCATCGTCAAGACCGACTGCGTCGTGCTGGATTTCGGCACATCGAGCCTGATCCACGGCACGCTGGAACAGGATGTCGATCTCGACGGCAAGACCGAAACCGGCGAGGCGCCGACCAAGACCTGTCCTGCCTGCGAGGCGGAGATCCCGCTGGCCGCCACCGAATGCCCCCTATGCGGCGAGGCGTTCCCGCGGGAGGACGAAGAGGCCGGTGAAGGTGGCGGTGCCACGCCGCTCTCGGGCTTCATGATGACCGAGATCGACCTGCTGCAGCGATCCAGCTTCGCTTGGGTCGACCTCTACGGCACGGACGATGCGCTGATGGCCACCGGCTTCGCAGCCTGGGGCGGCATCTTCTGGCTGGACGGGGTCTGGTACGCCATCGGCGGCGCGAAGGGCGAACGCCCCCATCTGCTGGGTGTTGGCGAGCGCACGGTCTGCCTCGCGCAGGCGGACGACTGGCTGAACACCCACGAGACCGATGAGAGCGCCTTCAAGACCCGCTCCTGGCTGCGCCAGCCGCCCACGGAAAAGCAGCTGCAATACCTGCCGCCCGAGTGTCGCCATGACTTCGGCCTGACGCGCTACCGCGCCTCGGCGCTGATGACCTTCGGCTTCAACAAGCGCGCCATCCGCCAGCTGATCGACAGCGCGGCCAGCCCCGAACGGAGGGCGGCATGACCCATGTCCACATCCACCCCCATCACGGCCGAGGACCGGCGGCGGCTCTGGCATCCGCGTGGAACGCTCTGTGCTGTCTGCCGGCAACCCACCCGTGGTTTTGGCTGGTTCGATCCGCACCGTTCGAAGCGGCCCCGGCCATCGGTCTGGTTCTGCTCGATGCCCTGCCAGTCCTTCTGGACGCGCTTGGCGCGGGAGCGTTTCGCCATGGTTGACCTGACCGAGGAGGAGCGCGCCGCGATCACCGCCACCATGAAGCGCGTGGCGCTGCTGATGGACGAGATCGGCTGGGCCACCCCGCTTGCCGAACTCACCGAGGCGCAGGTGCGCGCACTGATCGAGGAGGCCGTCGAGGGCTTCCGCGAGGCCATGTCCGACATCGCCCGGGCGCAGACGCCGGAGGTGCCGTTTTGACCCTCGATTACAATCACCGCCCCAGCTTCGCGGACCGGGTGAACGCCGCCGTCGACCAGGCGCTGACCGCCGATCAGGCGACGCGGCCGCCCCGCGACTACCTCGGCGGCTCGCGTCTCGGCCATGCCTGCGAGCGCGCCCTGCAGTTCGAGTTCACCACGACGCCGAAGGACGAGGGCCAGGACTTCAGCGGCCAGTCGCTGCGCATCTTCGCCATCGGCCATGTGCTCGAGGATCTGGCCGTCGCCTGGCTGCGTGGCGCGGGCTTCGACCTCTACACCCGCAAGGGCAACCGGGCCGATGGCGGCCAGTTCGGCTTCTCCGTCGCGGGCGGGCGCATCCGCGGTCATGTCGACGGCATCATCGCCGCGGGGCCCGAAGGTTTCGGTCTCGCCGTTCCCGCGCTCTGGGAATGCAAGACCATGAACGCCAAGAACTGGCGCGCCTGCGTCAAGGACGGCGTGAGCAAGTCGAAGCCGGTCTATGCCGCCCAGATCGCGGTCTATCAGGCCTACATGGAAACCAGCGTGCCCGGCATCAGCGCCGCGCCCGCCGTGTTCACCGCGATCAACAAGGACACGGCCGAGATGCACCACGAACTGGTGCCCTTCGACGCCGATCTCGCGCAGCGCATGTCCGACCGGGGCGTGCGGATCCTGCAGGCGACCGATGCGGGCGAGTTGCTGCCGCGCGTCGCCACTACGCCTGACTTCTTCGAATGCCGCTTCTGCCCCTGGTCCGAGCGCTGCTGGGGGCTGCCGGCATGAGCGACGATGGCGTCCTGCATTTCAACCCGTGGATGGATTTCAACGACGGGCCACCGTCCGAGAACCCGTTCGGCTGCGACCCTGACCCCAGCAGATCGCCGTCTTCCTCGACACCGTGTTCAGCTGGTGCGAGGGGCTGATCCGCTCCGGGGTTTCGTCGACAAGGGTCAGGGCCGAGACGGCAAGCCGCACAACATCTGGATCGCGGCCGACGACAGCGCACCAGGGAAACTCGCGACCTTCGCCGCGTGGGCGAACCGCGAGGGGCGGCCGTCTATGTCATCCCAGGCACCGTCGCCGAGCAGGGCCAGGCCCGCGCCGCCGATGTGCTGCAGATGCAGGCCGTCGTCGTCGATCTCGACGCGGGCGACATCCCGGCCAAGCTGGACCATGTCACCCGCCACCTCGGCGCGCCCACGCTCATCATCGAAAGCGGCGGGCGCACGCCCGAGGGCGCGGCGAAGCT
Source organism: Hyphomicrobiaceae bacterium (assembly GCA_041397645.1). Lineage (NCBI taxonomy): Bacteria > Pseudomonadati > Pseudomonadota > Alphaproteobacteria > Hyphomicrobiales > Hyphomicrobiaceae > Hyphomicrobiaceae bacterium. Next base: position 426,642 of record JAWKWE010000005.1, read on the forward strand.
CCATGTCTGGTGGAAACTGACCGAACCCGCCGAGAGCGAAGAGCTGGCCACCCTCTGCCGCCTGCGGGGCGAGATCGCCGTGAAGGTCGGCGGCGACACGCATTTCCGCTCGGCACACCAGCCGATCCGGGTGCCGGGCACGGTCTATCACAAGCACGGCCACCAGCGTCTCGTGCAGATCCGCGAACATCGCGACGTCGAGGTGGACCTTGTGGATTTCGCCGAACAGGTCGCCGAGATGCCGCCGCTGCCAGGCGTAGGCTTCGCCAGCGACGTCTCGGCCCACCAGGCCAAGCCCGGCATCGACGCGGTGCTCACCACGCCGGTGCGCGAAGGCGCGGTCGACGACTGGTCGCGGTTCCAGGGGGCCAGCGCCGCCATCGGCCATTACGTGCGCCTGGTGCACGAGGGCCGCCTCGACCCGTTCGCGGGCTGGGACGCGATCTGCGGCTACAACGCCGCCATGCTGCGCCCGTCCTGGCCGCTCGATCGGCTGCAGGCCGAGTCCGAACGGCTCTGGGCGCTGCATGTGAAGCGCAACGGCCCGCCGCTCCTGCGCGCGGCCCATGTCGATGCCCCGGCCAGCCCGCTGCCGACCTTCAGCCTCGGCGCGCTGCTCGACGACACCAGTCCGATGCCCGAGGACGTCATCGGGCCGCGCGTGCTGACGCCGGGCGGGCTCCTGGTGCTGGGCGGCGCGCCGAAGGTCGGCAAGAGCGACTTCCTGATCTGCTGGCTCGTGCACATGGCGGCGGGAGTGCCGTTCCTCGGCTTCACGCCGCCCCGGCCGCTGCGCGTGTTCTACCTTCAGGCCGAGATCCAGTATCACTACCTGCGCGAGCGCATGCAGCAGATCGCGCTGCCCGCCGCCGTGATCGCAGCCGCGCGCGACACCTTCATCGCAACGCCGAAGCTGAAGCTGCTGCTCGACGCGGAGGGCGTCGCCCGTGTGGCCGAGGCCATCCGGACCGCATTCCCCGACGCGCCACCCGACATCATCGTCATCGACCCCATCCGCAATCTCTTCGACGGTGGCCCCGAGGGCGGCGGCGAGAACGACAACACCGCCATGATGTTTTTCCTGAAGGACCGGGTGGAGCTTCTCCGCGAGGCGGTCAATGAGGACGCGGGCGTCATCCTCGCCCACCACACCCGCAAGGCCAGCAAGTACCAGGTCAAGGACGATCCCTTCCTCGCGCTCTCCGGCGCCAGCGCGCTGCGGGGTTTCTACACCTCCGGGCTGCTCATGCACCGCCCCGACGAGGATAGTAGTGTCCGCAGGCTGGAAATCGAGCTGCGGAACGGCCCCGCGTTGCCGGGGAAGCTGATCGACAAGGTGAAGGGCGAGTGGGTCGAACTGAACCCGCTGAACGAGCGCCTGGTGCGCAAGGAGGTCGGGGCCAAACTCGATGCCGAACGGCTGCGCAAGCACGATGTCATCCTCGGCATGTTGCTGGATGAGGCGGCGAGCGAGCGCCTCTACACCGCCATGCAGTTCGCCGAGACCTTCGAGAACCGGGGCGGTCTGGGCAGCAAGCACACGATCCGTGAGCGCCTCAGCGTGCTGGCGACCAAGGGGTTCGTGAAGTTCCTGCGCGACCCCTCGGGGTTCGGCTTCCCCGTCACCCGGTCCCGGTTCGGCTACCTCTGCGTGGAAGGCATGCAGTTCGGCGCGCCTGTCGAGGAGATCGATCCGGCCACCGGCGAGGTCACCACAACCGTCCGTCCGGTCCTGCCCAGCCACTTCAAATGCCCCCAATCCGGGCTCTGCCTGCAGGTCGAAAACCCCGCCGTCTGGGTCTACCCGGAGGGGCTCGAAGACGACCTGACTCATATGAGTGAGGCCTGACTCATATGACAGCGCCAACTGTGCAATCAATGAAATCAATGGCTTACGGGCAAATAAGAGTTAGGTCCCTAACTCATGCCCGAAGACTTCATGAAGTCTTATTCCGCAATGATTTCAGCCACTTGAATACCTCGGAACAGTTAGGTGTCAAACCCCCATACTACGTATGGGAGGGCCACCCTACAGGGTTGGCCACTCCTCCCATACGTCCGGGCCAGCCGCGCGCCGCCGTGACGCTCCCTTGTGCCTTCCGATCCGACGACGGCGGCCCCGTACGCCAAGCACCAGACCGCCGTCGTCTTCCACCACCACAGGCCACCGGCAAAGGAGACCCATCATGGCTCAGCCAACTCTGATCCCGAATTGCGACGGCGCAAGGTTTGAATCGCTGCCGCTCGACACACCCCGCAACCGCTGCATCCTCGCGCTCGACCTCGGCACCTCGACCGGCTGGGCGATCCGCAGCCACGACGGTCTGATCACCAGCGGCACCGTCTCGCTGCGCCCGGGCCGCTTCGACGGCGGCGGCATGCGCTACCTTCGCTTCACCAACTGGCTGACCGAGATCGATCGGCTGTCCGGGCCCATCGCCGCCATCTGGTTCGAGGAAGTTCGCCGCCACGCAGGCACCGACGCGAGCCACATCTACGGCGGGCTCATGGCCACGCTGACCGCATGGGCCGAGCTGCGCGGCGTGCCCTACGAGGGCGTCCCGGTCGGCACGATCAAACGCTACGCCGCTGGCAAGGGCAACGCCGACAAGGCCGCGATGGTCGCCGCCGTCCGCGCCCGCGGCTTCAGCCCGGCCGACGACAACGAGGCCGACGCCATCGCGCTCCTGCTCTGGGCGATCGAGACGAAAGGAGGTGTCGCATGAGATGGCATCCCCACGGCTACGGCGGCCGACGCCGCGATCCCGAACAGGTCAAGCGCGAGGGCTGGCGGGAACAGGGCGTCCTCGCGGTCTCCGCCGATGACGACCGCCTCACCTGGCCCGAGCGTGAACTTGTCCGCCAGCTTGGCGAGAAGCTCTACGGCCCGCGCCCTTCCGACAGGGAGGCGCGCCATGGCTGATCGCGAATGGACTGCCGACTGCGTCGCCGATCATTTCGAGGAAGCGTTCCGCACCCTGCGCAAGCTGCCGCCGGTGAAGGCGCAGGGCTACTTCAACACCTGGCCCGACATCGTGCGGACCAGCCGCGAGATCGCGGCGATGGAACCCCAGCCGATGCGGGTCTGGCCCTCGGCCGCCGCGATCACCCGGCTCGAGCAGACTTTCGACTGGGTGCTCTGGATCGAGGAGGCGGAGCGCAAGCTGGTCTGGTCGCGCGCGGCCCGCGTGCCGTGGAAGCAGATCAGCGGGGAGCTCGGCTGCGACCGCACGACCGCGTGGCGGCGCTGGCAGCTGGCGCTGACCAAGATCGCTGCGCGCCTGAATGCGCAGTGACTCCAATGTGTTGCAACACTTTTTCCTTCGACATCTGCAACATGATCGTGCTATTCCGAAGGCAAGATGGGGAGAGTGCGCTGGAAAGCTCGCTCTCCCCTTTGCGTTGACGGGGGCCTTCTGGACCCCGGTATCCAGCGAGGGTCCGGCCGGGGTCCAGCCCACGGCAGTTTCCGGTTCCTTCCTGGCGATATTCGTATGCTGGCGGGCGAAGCGCGGAACATCGCCAGCGACAGGGCCGGATTTTTGGGAAGCCACCCGGAAGCCGGAGCCACGCGCGCCCCGCGCAAACACCAATGAACGCTGGCCTTCCGACCGGACACCGCTGGTGGCCGCTGGACCCCGTGTGGAGTCCGGCCCGGCATCCGGAGTCCGGAAGCCACCGGCATCCACCCGACCGAGGAACCGTGCCCATCATGACGTTGAGCTTCGCCCCGGACGCGATCGAGACGTGGCCGCTGTCGCGCCTCCAGCCCTACGCGAAGAACGCGAAGGCGCATGGCGCGGATCAGGTCGCGAAGATCGCCGCCAGCATGGCCGAGTTCGGCTGGACCGTGCCCTGCCTCGTCGGCGAGGACGGCGAACTGATAGCAGGCCACGGGCGCGTGCTGGCCGCGACGCAGCTCGGGCTGACCGAGGCGCCGGTGATCGTGCTCGGGCACCTGACCGAAGCGCAGCGCCGGGCGTACCGGATTGCGGACAACAAGCTGACGGAACTCGGCACCTGGGACGAGGCGCTGCTGTCGGCGGAACTGAACGACCTGCTGGCCGAAGACTTCGACCTGTCGCTGGTCGGGTTTTCCGATGGCGAACTCGACAAGCTGCTGGCCTTCGATCTCGACGGTGGCGGCGAGGAAGAGGGCGCCGGGGGCTCCGTGCCGCCGGTGACCATCCCCGAACCCCCACGCAATCCGGCGTCGCGGACGGGCGATCTCTGGATCCTCGGCGATCACCGGCTGCTCTGCGGCGACAGCACCAGCGCGGCCGATGTGCGCCGCCTGATGAACGGTGAGCGCGCGATCCTTTTCGCGACCGATCCACCGTATCTCGTCGACTACGACGGCTCGAACCATCCGACCCGCAACAAGGACTGGTCGGCGTCCTACGGCACGACTTGGGACGACAGTTCGCAGGGCGCGGAACTCTATGACGGGTTCATCGCTGCAGCCGTGGCGGAAGCCATCGCCGAGGATGCTGCCTGGTACTGCTGGCACGCCTCGCGCCGCCAGGCGATGCTGGAAGCCTGCTGGGAGAAGGCCGGGGCCTTCGTCCATCAGCAGATCATCTGGGTGAAGGACCGGGGCGTCCTGACCCGCTCGCACTATCTCTGGAAGCACGAACCTTGCTTCATGGGCTGGCGCCGTCCGAACCGCCCGCCGAAGGTCGCCGAGCAGACGCTGCCCTCGACCTGGGAGATGCCGTCTTTCGCCAAGGACGAACGCCCCGACCATCCGACGCCGAAACCGCTGGACGCGTTCGGCATCCCGATGCGCCAGCACGTGGCCCGCAGTGGCCTCTGCTACGAGCCGTTCTCGGGCTCTGGTTCGCAGATCATGGCAGGCGAGGCCAACGGCCGCCGCGTCTTCGCGATGGAAATCAGCCCCGCCTATGTCGATGTGGCTGTCGAGCGCTGGCAGGCTGAGACCGGCCGCGACGCGATCCTCGATGGCTACGGCCGGACCTTCGCGCAGGTGAGGACCGAGCGACTGGGCGACGGTGCCGACGCCCCGGCCGATCCCCCGGCAACGGACACCGCCCCCGAACCCGCGCGAAAGCGCAAGACCCCCGCGTGACATGCATGACCTGGCTTTACCTTCCTCCGGACGCGCTTCCGGAGCCGGAGACGCATGTCTGTTCGGCCTCTCCCTCTGTTCCGGCGCGGGCGGGCTCGACCTCGGGCTCGCCATCGCCATCCCCGGATATCGTGCTGTGGGCCATGTCGAACGGGAAACCTTCGCCGCAGCCACTCTCGTGGCGCGGATGGAAGACGCGGCCCTGGATCAGGCTGTTGTCTGGGACGACGTTGGAACCTTCGACGGCCGCCCGTGGCGCGGCGCGGTGGACATCGTCACAGCGGGCTATCCGTGCCAGCCGTTCTCGGTCGCGGGCAAGCGCCGGGGCGCGGACGATCCGCGCCACCTCTGGCCACATGTCGCCCGCATCATCGGCGAGGTCGAACCGCCCTTCGTGTTCCTCGAGAATGTCGCCCATCATCTCCGCCTCGGCTTCCCCGAAGTCGCAGCAGGACTGGTCGGCATGGGCTACCGCCTTGCGGCAGGCCTCTTCACGGCGGCGGAAGTCGGCGCGCCCCACAAGCGCGAGCGGCTGTTCATCCTCGCCATCCGCGAGGGGGACGAGTTGGCCGACCCCGCGCGCCTGCTCTGGCACCCGGTCGAGTGGCGGGAACCGGACGGAACTGCTGCGGCTCTGGCCGACGCCGAGGGCCAGTGCGAACGAGAACCGGCAGACGAAGCCGACGCCCTCGCAGGCAGCGGGTCAGCACGGCATGAACCTGGCGACGACGGCCGCGCTCTGGCCGACGCCGCAGATCGACAGTTTCCGCAGCCGGGGTGGCGAACGGCGCGACGAGAAGGGTCTGGACCGCATGGCGCGGGACTGGCCGACGCCGATGGCGAACGATGGCTGCAAGCCGAGCGCTGGCAACCGGCGGACAGCAGACGTGACCCATTCGGCTGGGATGTGGATGACGCCGACAGCGCGGGATCACAAGGATGGGGCGACGACATTGGCGAACACGCCGGTGAACGGCCTGCTTGGCCGCCAGGTCCTGGTGACGCCGATGGCTGGGAGCGATACCTCCGAGCCGCGCCGGACCTTGAACCCGCTGTTCGTCGAGGCGCTGATGGGCTGGCCCACCGGGTGGACCGGCTTCGCCTCTGTGGCAACGGAGTGGTCCCGCTGGTTGCGGCGCATGCGCTGCGAACTCTCGCGGCTGAACTGCTGGCCGATGGATGAGGCAGCGGCATGAAGCAGTCCCGCCTCATGTCGCTGGTCGAGTCCGTCGCCAACGTGATCGTCGGCTACGGCGTTGCGGTTGTGACGCAGATCCTGATCTTCCCGATCTTTGGCCTGCACACGACGCTGGCGCAGAACCTGAAGATGGGCGCGGTCTTCACCATCGTGTCGATAGCGCGTTCCTTCGCCCTGCGGCGGGTGTTCGAGGCGATCCGGATGCGGAGCGCCAAATGATCGACCGCCGCCCCAGCGGGACGGCGGCCATCGACTTTTCGGAGTCCGGTGCGTCAGGCGGCAGGGAGTTTGTACACGCGCCCCCGATCCTCGACCTTCTCCGAAGTCACTTCGAGCCCGAGCTTCTTCTTCAGCGCCCCGGCCATCGCCCCGCGGACCGTGTGTGACTGCCAGCCAGTCGCGGCCATGATCTCCTCGATGGTAGCGCCGTCCGGCGCGCGCAGCATGGCGATCAGCGTGGCCTGCTTGGTGCCCTCGCGCGGCGTGCGCGTCTTGGGCGCGGCCTCGGTCTCGGTGCGGGTGTCCGGCGCGGGCTCCTCAGTCGGCGCGTCGGTCGCGCCTGCAGGCGCGGTGTTCGCGCTTTCGGGCTCGATCCCGATGGCGGCGAGACCGGCGCCGGTGATGTGCAGGAGGATGGCGCGACCGTCCTCGTCGTTGCGCCAGACGCGGTTGAGCGCGGCGTCGGCCTTCGTCTGGATCTCCGTCGTCGTCTCGGCGATCAACTCGCGGGAGAGCAGCGCGCCCACCACCTTGGCGGCGGCGCCTCCGCGCAGGGAGCCGGGGAGCGGCAGGACGTTGCGGTCCTCGCGCTGCGCGGCGGTGCTGAGGATCACGAGCTGAGTGTCGGAAAGCTGGGTCATCTTCGTCTCCGTATCGGGGCGCGCGGGATGCGGGCCCTTCTGCGAGGCCGAGCCCGCCGGTCGGCGGGCGGCACCCGAAGTGGTTGATCTTACTCGGCGTATTCGCCCTTGCCGAAGGCGCCGTCGGTGATCTCGCGCAGCTTGGCGCGGTAGTGGTTCAGGGTGCCGACATGGCCCCAGTTGATCTCGTCCGGGTGGGTCTCGAAATGGTCCGCGCTGAGGGCGGCGAGCCGCTCCAGCATCGCGTCGATCTCGAACTTCGCGGCGATGAAGGCGTCGAGGGCTTTCGTGTTGTCGGTCGCGCGGCGGGTCATCGGGGTGGGCTCCTTGGTGAGTTGCATCGTCCTTGTGGAAGGGACGTTCGCTCCGGTCGCGACGCTTATCAACTCTATAAGCACATGACTTCGAATGATAATCGGAGCTGTCTATGCAGGGCATGAGCGAGCGCCAGTACGCCGCCCATGTCGGGCTGTCGCGGGGCGCGATCCAGAAGGCGAAGGCGGCTGAGCGCCTGGTCCTCTATCCCGACGGCAGCATCAACGCGGCCGCCAGCGACGCCAGACGGGCCGAGACGACGGACCCGTCGAAGACCCGCAAGCCGCCCGCGCCGAAGCTGAAGCCCGTCCCCGAGGCTGCCGTGGCCGCCGTCGGCGACACGCTGCGCGAACAGGGTCTGGCTGTTCCGGCGGTGGGCGGCGGCACGACCTTCCTGCAGGCCAAGACCGCGAACGAGGTGCTGAAGGCGCAGGAGCGACGCATCCGGCTCCAGAAGCTGAAGGGAGAGTTGATCGAGCGGGCCCGCGCGCTGGCGCTGGTGTTCCGGCTGGCGCGGGAGGAACGGGACGCATGGGTGACCTGGCCTGCGCGCGCGGCGGCGCTGATGGCGGCCGAGCTCTCGGCCTCGTGCAGCGACGCGACGGGCCAGCAGATCGCCGTGGAGCCAGCCGCGATGCAGAAGGTGCTGGAGAAACATGTACGCGCCCACCTCGACGAACTCGCCGAGGTCCGGCCCGACTTCCGGTGAAGATGACGCACTGACGGACTTCGACGGCGCGGGCGAGATCCTGCGCGCCTGGGGCAACGGGCTGCGGCCTGATCCGGACCTGACCGTCTCGGAATGGGCGGACCGGCACCGCATGCTCTCGGGCCGCGCCTCGGCCGAGCCCGGGCGATACCGCACGGTGCGCACGCCCTACATGCGCGAGATCATGGACCGGCTGTCGCCCGGCGACCCCACGCAGCGGATCGTGTTCATGAAGGCCGCGCAGGTCGGGGCGACCGAGGCCGGGAACAACTGGATCGGCTTCGCGATCCACCAGGCGCCAGGGCCGATGCTCGCGGTCCAGCCGACGGTCGAACTGGCCAAGCGAAACTCGCGCCAGCGGATCGATCCGCTTATCGACGAGAGCCCCGAGCTGCGGGAGCGAGTCAAACCGGCCCGGTCCCGCGACGCGGGCAACACGATGCTGTCGAAGGAATTCGCTGGCGGCATCCTGATCATGACCGGGGCCAACTCGGCGGTCGGGCTGCGCTCCACCCCGGCGCGCTACATCTTCCTCGACGAGGTCGATGCCTATCCGGCGTCCGCCGACGAGGAAGGCGATCCGGTCACGCTGGCCGAGGCGCGGTCGCTGACCTTCGCCCACCGGCGCAAGGTGCTGCTGGTCTCGACCCCCACAATCCGGGGGCTGAGCCGGATCGAACGGGAATACGAGGCCAGCGACCAGCGGCGGTTCTTCGTGCCGTGCCCGCATTGCGGCCACGCCCAATGGCTGAAGTTCGACCGGCTGCGCTGGCAGAAAGGCTGCCCGGAGACGGCGGAATATCACTGCGAGGGCTGCGAGCAGCCCATCGCGGAGCACCACAAGACGGCGATGCTGGAGGGCGGCGAATGGCGGGCGACCGCCACGGCCGCCGATCCGACCACGGTCGGCTATCACCTCTCGGCGCTCTATTCGCCGATCGGCTGGCTGAGCTGGGAGCGGATCGTGCGGGCCTGGGACGCGGCACAGGGGTCGGACGAGGCGATCAAGGCATTCCGCAACACCATCCTCGGCGAGACATGGGTCGAGACCGGGGAGGCGCCCGACTGGCAGCGGCTCTACGACCGACGCGAGCGCTGGACATCCGGCACGGTGCCAGCGGGCGGGCTGTTCCTGACCGCCGGGGCCGATGTCCAGAAGGATCGGATCGAGGTCGATGTCTGGGCCTGGGGGCGTGGTCTGGAAAGCTGGCTCGTCGATCACGTTGTCATCGAGGGCGGCCCTGATCGGCATGACGCCTGGTCTGAACTGACGGCGCTGCTGGACAAAAGCTGGCCGCATGAACGCGGCGCGCATCTCAGGATCGCGCGGCTGGCCATCGACACCGGCTACGAGGCCCCGGCGGTCTATTCCTGGTCGCGGGCGCAGGGGTTTGGGCAGGTGTCGCCGGTGAAGGGTGTCGAGGGGTTCAACCGCTCGAGCCCGGTCTCGGGCCCGACCTTCGTCGATGCGACCGAGGGCGGCAAGCGGCTGCGGCGCGGGGCGCGGCTCTGGACCGTGGCGGTCTCGACCTTCAAGGCCGAGACCTACCGCTTCCTGCGGCTGGCGCGGCCGACCGAGGAGGAGATGGCCGAGGGTGCCGCGTTCCCGCCCGGCTCGGTGCACCTTCCGCACTGGGTCGAGAACGAATGGCTGAAGCAGTTCGTGGCCGAGCAGCTGGTGACGGTGCGCACGAAGCGCGGCTTCGCCCGGCTGGAATGGCAGAAGCTGCGCGAGCGCAACGAGGCGCTGGACTGCCGGGTCTACGCCCGCGCCGCCGCCTGGATCGCCGGCGCGGACCGCTGGCCCGACGAGAAATGGCGCGACCTCGAGGATCAGCTCGGGGCGGCCCCCACCGACACCGATCCCGCCGGGCAGATCAACCGGCCGGGACAGGCCCCGCAGGGCAAGCGCCGCTCCGACTGGCTCGGGCGGCGCGGAGGATGGTTCTGAGTGAGGACCGGTCCGCGCAGCGGATGCGAGGCTCCAGTGGAGCGTCGCAAGGGAACGAACGCACTGAGCGGGAGCGAAGGGCATGGACTGGACGGAAACCGAGCTCTCGGCGCTGCGCCGGGCCTATGCCAGCGGCACGACCCGGGTCAGCTATGACGGCAAGTCCGTCGACTACGGCTCGGCCGAGGATCTGCTCGCCCGCATCCGGACCATCGAGCGCGCCGTCGCGGGGACCACGCGGCCGCTGCCGGTGGCCGGGCTCGCGGGCTTTTCGCGCGGTGATCGCTGATGTCGGCCAACTGGTTCGACAGGGCCATTGCCTCCGTCGCCCCTCGGGCCGCCGCCAGGCGCGTGCTGGCCCGTCAGGCCTTCGAGACCCTGACGCGCGGCTATGACGGGGCCGCGAAAGGGCGACGGACGGACGGCTGGCGCGCGCCGGGATCCTCGGCCGACACCGAGATCGGCGTGGCCGGGGCGCTCCTGCGCGACCGGATGCGTGATCTGGTGCGCAACAACCCGCATGCGGCGAAAGCCGTCGCGGTGCTGGTCAACAACATCATCGGCGCGGGGATCATGCCGCGCGCCGCGAGTGGCGATGACAAGCTGGACCGCAAGGTCGACGCGCTCTTCGAGCGTTGGACAGCGGATTGTGACGCCGATGGCCAGCTCGACTTCTACGGCCTGCAGACGCTGATCTGCCGCGAGATGGTCGAGGCGGGCGAAGTCCTGGTGCGCCGCCGCCTGCGGCGATCCTCGGACGGCTTGGCCGTTCCGCTGCAATTGCAGGTGCTGGAGGCCGACTTCCTCGACGCCACGAAATCCGGCGTCCTCGGCGCGGGGCGGTTGGTGCAGGGGATCGAGTTCGACCCGGTCGGCAAGCGCAGGGCCTACTGGCTCCATTCCGAACACCCCGGCGACGCCTACGGGGCCTTGCAGAACGGTCTGCAGAGCCGCCCGGTCCCGGCGAGCGAGATCGCCCATGTCTATGAGAAGCAGCGCACGCAGGCGCGCGGGGTTCCCTGGGGCGCGCCGGTCATACGGTCCCTTCGCGATCTCGACGATTACGAGGTGGCCGAGCTGGTTCGCAAGAAAACCGAGGCCTGCGTCACCGCCATCGTCTTCGGCGAAGACGAGGCGCAGCAGGGCATCGCGCCCTCCGTGGTCGATGCTGACGGGAACCGGGTCGAGCAGTTCGAACCGGGGCTGATCGCCTATGCGCGTGGCGGCAAGGACATCCGGTTCAATCAGCCCTCCGCCACCGGCGGCTACGGCGAATACAAGCGCGCCAGCCTGCACACGATCTCGGCCGGGTTCCGTGTGCCCTACGAGTTGCTGACCGGGGACCTGTCCCAGGTCAACTATTCCTCGATCCGGGCGGGCCTCGTCGAGTTCCGCCGGATGATCGACGCCGTCCAGTGGCAGCTGTTCATTCCGATGTTCTGCGCGCCGGTCTGGCGCTGGTTCACGGAAGCGGCATGGGCCGCAGGCCAGATCCCGTCGCCGGATGTCCCGGTCGAATGGCAACCGCCGAAGTTCGAGGCGGTCGATCCGCAGAAGGATGCGATGGCGGACCTGCTGGCGATCCGGTCGGGCACCATGACGCTGGCGCAGGCCATCGCCCGGCAGGGCCGCAACCCCGACGCCGTGCTGGCCGAGATCGCTGCAACCAATGCGAAGCTCGACGACCTCGGCCTCGTGCTCGACAGCGACCCGCGCCGCGTCACCAAAACCGGCAGCGCGCAGGCGGGCGACCCGACAGCCCCCGCCGACACGGAAACCACACCGGCGCAGGCCGACCAACAGGACTGACCCCTATGGATACAATGATCGAACTGCCGGCCCTGCGCCGGTCGGCGGAGCTTGCGCCGAACAGCGTCGACAACGACGCGCGCACCGTCGAGGTGATTTGGTCGGCCGGGGCCCGCGTCCGTCGCGCCAGTTTCTTCGGCGAGCCCTATGACGAGGAGCTGAGCCTCGATCCGGCCCATGTGCGGCTCGACCGCCTGAACGCGGGTGCGCCGTTCCTGAAAGTGCACGAGCTTGAAACGCTCGACGCGGTGATCGGCTCGGTCGTGCCGGGTTCGGCGCGGATAGAGAACGGTCGCGGCATCGCGCTGGTACGGATCAGCGAGCGTGCCGATGTCGAGCCGATCTGGCGCGACATCCAGGCCGGGCACATCCGTGCGGTCTCCATCGGCTACCAGGTCCACCGCTTCGAGGTCTCGAAACCCGAGGCCGCGCGCGAGCTTTGGCGGGCGGTGGACTGGACCCCCTTCGAGGTCTCCGCCGTCGCGGTCGGCGCCGACCCGGCAGCGGGCTTCCGCGCCCAGCACCCCCTTCACGACTGCGTCCTTCACCGCCGGGACGCCCCTTCCACAACGAAAGGACCGATCCCGATGACGGACAAGACCGAAGCCCCGGCGAGCGACGCCGCAACCCCCGCCACCACCCAGCCGACCGAGCCGGTCGAAACCGAGGACACCCCCATGACCGAGCCGAATGCGGCTGCGCCCGACACGAAGGTCGCCGCAGTGGAAACCCGGACGCAGCCGAAGCTTCCGAAAACCGATGCCCCTGCGGCACCCGACACCGAGACGGTCGCCACCCGCGCCCGCGAGGCGGAGCGTGACCGCGTCTCCACGATCTACGATCTGGCCGGGCGGCTGAACCTCGAGCGCAGCTTCGCCGAGGATCTGGTCAAACGCGGCGTCAGCGTCGACGAGTCCCGCCGCCTGATCCTCGATCAGGTCGCCGCGAAATCGGACGAGACCCGGACCTTCCCGCATGTCTCCGTCCCGCTCGGCGGCCGGGACGAGCGCATCACGCGCCGCGATGCCGTGGCCAACGCGCTCCTGCACCGCTACAGCCCGACGCTGTTCCCGCTGGAGGACGCGGCCCGCCAGTATCGCGGCATGACGCTGCTGGAGCTCGCCCGCGAAAGCCTCGGCAATGCCGGGGTGAACACCCGCGGCCTGTCGCGCGACGAGGTGGCGACGCGCGCGCTGCACTCCACCTCGGACTTCCCCGAGATCCTGTCGGCCGTCACCAACAAGACTCTGCGGCAGGCCTATGACGCCTATCCCCGCACGTTCATGCTGTTCTGCCGCCAGGTGCTCGCCACCGACTTCAAGGCGATGCACCGGGTGCAGCTCGGCGAGGCCCCGCAACTGCTCGAGGTGAGTGAAAGCGGTGAGTTCAAGCGCGGCACGCTCGGCGAGAGCAAGGAGAGCTACAAGGTCAAGACCTATGGCCGGGTGGTCGCAATCACCCGGCAGGTGCTGATCAACGACGATCTCGACGCCTTCACCCGGATCCCGGCGATGTACGGCAACTCCATCGCCCAGCTGGAAAGCGATGTGGTCTGGGGGATCATCACCGCGAACCCGGCGATGGCCGACGGCACGGCGCTGTTCCACGCCAACCACAAGAACCTCGCGGGCACCGGCGCGGCGCTGGCCGTCGATGCGGTGGGCGCGGCCCGTGCCGCGATGGCCAAGCAGACCGGCCTCGACAAGAAGACGGTGCTGAACGTCCGCCCCGCCTTCCTGATCGTGCCCGCCTCGCTGGAACTGAAGGCCGAGCAGCTGGTCGCCCAGAACCTCGTGCCCGCCGCGACGTCCAGCGTCGTGCCGCAGTCGATCCGAACGCTCGCGCCGATCAGCGAGCCCCGGCTCGACGCAAACAGCGAGACCGCCTGGTATCTGGCCGCCAGCCCGAACCAGATCGACACCATCGAGTACGCCTATCTCGAGGGCCAGCAGGGCGCCTACATCGAGACCCGCAACGGCTTCGACGTCGACGGCGTCGAGATCAAGTGCCGCCTCGACTTCGGCGCCAAGGCCATCGACTGGCGCGGCCTCTACAAGAACCCGGGCGCATAACCAGCACCCCAACATGCTGAACCCTGAAATGCGGGCGGTCCCATCGGGCAGCCCTTCGTCATTCCAAGAGGATCCTCCTGATGAAAAACTTCGTCCAGCCCGGCAACACCATCACGCTGACCGCACCCTATGCCGTCGCCTCCGGCGATGGCCTGCTCGTCGGTTCCATCTTCGGCATCGCCGCAGGGGACGCCGCCATCGCCGAGCCCGTCGAGGCAGCGCTCACCGGCGTCTTCGACATCACCAAGATCGGCTCCCAGGCCTGGACCGCGGGTGCCAGGGTCTATTGGGACGACACCAACAAGCGCACCACCAATGTGGCCACCTCGAACACGCTGATCGGTGTCGCTACCGAGGCAGTCGCGGGCGGGGCCGGAGATACCATCGGCCGGGTGCGGCTCAACGGCGCGTTCTGATGAGCGCCTTCGCCGCCGCCGTTGGCGCGCTCTTCGCGGATCCGAACATCGGCAGGGATGCGGTCTACACGCCCGAGGGCGGCGCGCCCGTTATGGTGCGCGTCGTCGCCCGGCGCGCAGATGCTGTCTCCGACTTCGGCGATGCGAGGATCTGGTCCGAGACCACACGGATCGACCTGCGCGTTGCCGAGGCGGCGAACCCGCGCCCCGGCGACCGGATCGAGATCGAAGGCGACGCCTTCCTCATACAGGGCGAGCCTGTCCGCGACCGTGAACGGCTGGTCTGGACCGTGGATCTGAGGCCCGCGTGAAACTGAAGCTCGACATCGATCCCGACATTGTCGCGATGATGCAGGCCGAGGTGGCGGCGGGCGAACGCGCCGTGACCGCTGCCATGCGCGAGGCCGGGACCGGGCTGAAGGCCGCGTGGCGCTTGCAGGTCACCGGCGCAGGGCTCGGCGCACGGCTCGCCAACACGATCCGCAGCCAGACGTTTCCTAAGTCGGGCGAGAGCCTCGACGCCGCCGCGCTCGTCTGGTCCCAGGCCCCGGTCATCGTCGGCGCACATGATACCGGCCCGCTGATCCGTTCCAAGGATGGGTTCTGGCTCGCCATCCCGCTGCCCGCCGCAGGCAAATCCCTGCGCGGCGGCCGGATTACGCCCGGCGAATGGGAACGACGACGCGGGCTGCGCCTGCGCTTCGTCTATCGCCGCACCGGCCCGAGCCTGCTGGTGGCGGAGGGACGGCTGAACACGAAGGGCCAGGCGGTCGAGTCGCGCTCGAAGACCGGGCGTGGCAAGGTGACCGCGCCGATCTTCCTGCTGGTGCCGCAGGTCAAGCTGCCGAAGCGGCTGGACCTGGTAAGGGATGCCGACAGGGTGTTGGACAGCGTACCGGATCTGATCGTGGCGAACTGGTTGGAGGACAGGATCTGATGTCTGCCGTGCCGACAAAGCCGCCGTTTGCTGCAACTGCAAGTGCAGCTTGAACGCCTTTCCGGATTGGAAACCGGGTGGCAGTGCGGAAACCAGTATTCGCTCGACACAGAAAGCTGCGTATAAGGGCGGCACTTCAAGGAATCTCTACAGGGAAGACGGTATGGGCGGCATTGCCTTCGAATTCGATCCCAAGGAAGGCTTGGGTGGAGGCTTCCTCACACCGGTCTACTTCGACAACGAGGTGCTGGTGAAGCACCTTTACAGCCCAACAATCGCGGTAGAATTCGCTAGCGAAACCTATGGCACCGTTTACTGGCCTGAACGCTATATGTCTTTCGGCATCAACCCGAAGGGTGCAGTCATCGCATGGCTGGGAGACTTGAAGGAGCTACCTGTCGCGGAGCAACACCACTGGCGCGAGCACAACATTCCCGCTCAGAACGACATGAGGTCTGAGTTTTTTGACGCTCAAATCAACGCGCAGTTCACTGAGCCTCCTGTGGGCATCCAAGTCATCAATGCCTTGGAGGAATGGACTACCGCCTTCGCCCGCAAGAACGGAATAGAGCTCTACAAGCCGAAGGCGTTTAAGGACCGCATCGAAGCCGTAAGACGCTACCGCCGCATCATTATCAAGTCCGAGGACGACTTCATTCGCTTTGTCAGCGAATTGAACGAGATCATCAACGAGAACGTCAACAATGATCAGATTCGAAAATTCCTGAAATCGAACAACGTTACACCCAAAGACGGATTCAAGGGCAACAAGCTGCTAGAGATGACTTATCGGGACGTACTCGGCGACACAACGAACCTCATCGCGCCATTCTTCTGGCTCTATGATTTGCGTCTGTGGGCAGACCACGACATGGGCGACGACAAGCTCAAGGACGTCGCAGCGAAACTCGGCATTGCAGACCTGAAGGACTTTGAATCGATCTTCACCAAATTGCTTGAACACCTCCGAGACACCTTGGCCGCGCTGAAAGCCGCCTATGGTTGATTGAGTAAGCTTGAATGTCCTCTTTTGGTAAAGTGATTTTACATAGACACGTTCGCTGCGTCCAATCCGACTGTCAGTAATGGGCTCCATTCGCCCAATTCGAGCATGATATGCCCACCCGTCGCGAAACAATCCTCGCCGCGCTGCACGCGCGGCTCTTGTCGCTACCCGCGACCGCTCTGCGCGGTGAAGTGCTGCCTGAGCGTGTGCCGTCCGAGGGCCTGCTGATCCTGCGCGACGGCGAGCCGGGTGCGCCCGAGGTCACGCTGTCGCCCCTGCGCTATCACTACCAGCACCGCGCCGAGATAGAGGCGGTGGTCCAAGGCGCCGACCGTGACGCTGCCTTCGACACGCTGACCGCCGGCATCGGTTTGGCGCTAGCCGCCGACCGAACGCTGGGCGGCCTCTGCGATTGGGTCGAGGCGGAAGCTCCACGGCCCATCGATCTGTTGGTCGAGGGCGCGGCCAGCCTGAAGGCCGCCGTGATCCCGGTGGTGTTGCACTATTCCACGGCCGATCCGCTGGCCTGACCCCGACAATCCGAGGAGAACACCATGGCACGAGCCCAAGGGGCGCGGGCGCTGATGGCGCTTGCGTTCGAGACGACCTATGGAACGCCGCCCGCCAGCGGCTTCACCCGCATGCCCTTCGCCAGCACGTCGCTCGGTGCGGAGCAGCCGCTGCTGAACTCGGAGCTTTTGGGGTACGGCCGCGATCCGCTGGCACCGATCAAGGACGCGGTGACCGCCGACGGCGATGTCGTGGTGCCGCTCGACGCCGAGGCCTTCGGCTTCTGGCTGAAGGCGGCCTTCGGCGCTCCCACGACCACGGGCATCGAGGCCCCGTACAGCCACGAGTTCCAATCGGGGTCCTGGACGCTGCCCAGCATGTCGATCGAGACCGGCATGCCCGAGGTGCCGCGCTACGCGATGTATTCCGGCTGCGTGCTCGACCAGATCACCTGGCAGATGCAGCGCTCGGGCCTGCTGACCGCCACCGCGCGGCTGGTAGCTCAGGGCGAGACGGTGGGGACCACGAGCGGCGCCGGAACGCCCGCTGCGCTGGAGCTGAAGCGCTTCGGCCATTTCAACGGGGCGATCACGCGCAATGGGACGGCGCTCGGCAATGTGGTCTCGGCCGAGATCACCTACGCCAACAACCTCGACCGGATCGAGACGATCCGCTCGGACGGCCGTATCGACGGCGCGGACCCGTCCATCGCCGCGCTGACCGGCCGGATCGAGGTGCGCTTCGCCGACCAGACGCTGGTGACGCAGGCGATCAACGGCGAGGCCTGCGAGATGGAATTCGCCTACGGGCTGCCGTCGGGCGAGAGCTTCACCTTCACGGTGCACGCCGTCTACCTGCCGCGCCCGCGGATCGAGATTTCCGGGCCGCAGGGCGTGCAGGCGACATTCGACTGGCAGGCCGCCCGCGACAGCGTCGTTGGCCGGATGTGCACCGCCACCCTCGTGAACGATGTGGAGACGTATTGATGCTGACGCTCGACCTGACAAACTCGCCCCGCTGGCATGACCTCGCCCCCGGCGTGCGAGTGCAGCTGCGCCCGCTGACGACCGCCCTGATGGTGGCGACGCGCAGCGATCCCGCCGTCGAGGCAGTTCCGGAGGAGGCCTCGGACGAGGAGCGCGCCGTCGCCTTCGCCAAGGCGCTGGCGCGCCGGGCCGTGCTCGCCTGGGACGGCATCGGCGACGCCGACGGCAACCCCATCGACCCGGGCCCCGAGGCCATTGACGCTCTGCTCGATGTCTGGCCGATCTTCGAAGCCTTCCAGCTGACCTACGTCTCGAAGGGCCTGCTGCTGGAGCAGGAAAAAAACGCCTCCGCGCTCTCGCCGACTGGTCCTTCGGCGGGGGCGACCGGTACTGCGAAGCCTGCGCGAAAGCCTGCCCGGACTGCCCGGCGCGGCTGAACCGGCCGCTCACCCATGAAGGCTGGCAGGTCTGGGACCTGGTCGGTCGGCTCGGCGGCCAGCTGCGTGTCCTGCCCGGCGCGGTGATCGGCTGGGACATGTCGGCGGCGCTGGCGCTCGGTGACGCCCTCTGCGTGCCGCCGCTCGCCATGGCCGAACTGCTGCCCGTCATCGAGGCGGTGATGGTCGCCAAACTCAACGAACAGATGGAACGCCCCGATGGCTGAAAAACGCGTCAGCGTCCGCCTTGCGGCGGTCGGTGGTCGGCAGGTACGCGCCGAACTGGAAGGCGTGGGCGAGGCCGGGTCGCGCGGCTTCGGACGGCTGAGCCGGGAGATGGAAGCCGCGAACGCCCGGCTCGCGGCCTTCTCGCGGCGGGTGCGGGTCGCGGCTGCCGCTGCCGTGGCCGCCGCAGCCGCTGCTGGCGTGGCGATGATCCGGTCCAGCCTGCAGACGGTCGATGCGCAGGCGAAGCTGGCGCAGTCGCTCGGCACCACCGTCGCCTCGATCCAGACGCTGGAGCGCGCGGGCGATCTGGCGGGCGTCTCCATGTCCGGCATCGAGCAGGCCACCAAGGATCTGACGCGCCGTCTCAGTCAGGCGGCCGCCGGGACCGGCCCTGCTGCCGACGCGCTCGACCGGCTGGGGCTTTCAGCAAATGAGCTGATCGCCTTGCCGCTGGACCAGCGCGTGGGCGCGATCAACGCGGCGATCGAGAGCTTCGTGCCTGCCGCCGAGCGCGCGGCGGTCGCGGGCCAGCTCTTCGGCGAGGAAGGCTCCATCGCGATGAGCCGGATCGACACCGCGACGCTGCGCCAGGCGACGGAGGACGTGCGCGCTTTCGGGGTTGTCGTCTCCGAGCAGGACGCCGACCAGATCGAGCGGACGAACGACGCCATCTCGCGGCTCGGGTTGGTCTGGCGCGGGCTCTCGAACCAGTTGGCGGTCGCAGCGGCACCTGCGCTGGAAGCCGTCGCCGATGCCATGGCGGCGGTGGCCAGCCGCACCGGGCCGCTCGGCATCGCGATCCGCGGTCTCTTGGACAACATCGGCCGCCTGACCACCTATGCCGCCACCTTCGCGGCGTTCCTCGCGGGACGTTGGGTCGCCGGCATGGCGGCTGCGGCGCTCTCGGTCCGGGGCCTCGCCACGGCGCTCGTTGTCCTGCGCGGGGCGCTGATCCGCACCGGCATCGGCGCGCTGATCGTCGGCGCGGGCGAGCTCGTCTACCAGTTCACCCGGCTCGTCTCCGGCGCGGGCGGCTTCGGCGAGGCCATGTCCCTCCTGAAAGACCTCGCAGTCGAGGTCTGGGAGCGCATCAAGACGGGCGCCGCAGCGGCGGGTGCCGCCGCCACGGCGATGTTCTTCGACCTGAAGGCGGATGCCGCATCGGGCATGCAGAGCGCCATCGAGAGCGTGGTGGGCTTCGGCAACACGGCCGCGAACACCTTCGAAGGCGCCTACGAGGCGATCAAGGCGATCTGGGGCCTGCTGCCCGCCGCCATCGGCGATCTCGCGTTCCAGGCGGCCAACAGCCTGGTCGATGGCGTCGAGGCGATGCTGAACGGGGTGGTCTCGCGGATCAACGGCTTTATCGGCGGCATCAACCAGGGGCTCGAAGCGCTCGGGTCGGAGCGGCGCATATCGCTGGTTCCGGACCTCGACCTCGGCGAGATCGAGAACCGCTTCGAGGGAGCGGCGACTGCCGCAACCACGGCAGCTCAGGCGGCCTTCGATCGGGCCTTCGAGGACAATCCGCTCTCCGCGCCCGATCTCGGTCTGACCGAGGCGGCGGACAGGGCGCTCGAGTCCGCCAACCTCTACCGTGGCGCGGCGCGCGATCTGGCCGAGGGGGCCCGTGCGCCCCTCGAAAGCTGGCAGGCTCTGCGTGACGCGGTGCGCGGCACCGACGAGGCCAGTGCCGATGCGCTGACCGAGGCCACTGGCGCTGCCGAGCGGCTGGAGACCGCACTTGGCGATGCAGGTCGCGCAGCGACAGGTGCAGGCGCGGCGGCCGGGGCTGCTGCTGCGGCAGCAGAGCCCGCGACCGAAGCTGCCGTCACCGGCTGGCGGGCGGTCACGGCGGCGCTGTCCGACTACGCCAGCAGGGCGCGCGATATCGGCGGCGACATCGGCCAGAGCCTCGTCGGGGCTTTCCAGTCGGCCGAGAACGCGGTGGGCCAGTTCGTACGGACCGGCAAGCTGAACTTCCGCGACCTCGTCACGTCGCTGCTGGCCGATCTTGCCCAGCTCGCGGCGCGGCGGTTCATCCTCGGGCCAATCGCCAATGCGCTCTCCGGCGTCTTCTCCGGCGCGGGCGGGATTTTCGCCAACATCCTGCATGCGGGTGGGATCGTCGGGGCCGCGGGGCCCTCGCGCATGGTGCCCGCCATGGCTTTCGCTGCCGCGCCGCGAATGCATTCCGGCGGGATGGCGGGGCTACGCCATGACGAGGTGCCCGCGATCCTGCAGCGCGGCGAGCGGGTGCTGTCGCGGCGCGAGGCGCAGAGCTACGGCGCGGATGGGGTCAACGTCACCATCATGGCGCGAGACGCCGAAAGCTTTCGGCAGTCCCGCACCCAGGTCGCAGCCGACATCGCCCGCGCCGTGTCACTCGGGCGGAGGGGTATGTGATGGCGTTCCACGAGGTCCGCTTCCCAGACAATATCAGCCGCGGCGCGCGGGGCGGGCCGGAGCGGCGCACGCAGATCGTCGAGCTCGCCTCTGGCGACGAGGAGCGCAACGCCAGCTGGGCCAACTCGCGCCGCCGCTACGATGTCGCCTACGGCATCCGCCGCGCTGACGATCTCGCCGCCGTTGTCGCCTTCTTCGAGGCGCGGAACGGCCGCCTGCATGGCTTCCGCTTCAAGGATTGGGGCGACCACAAGTCCTGCCTGCCTTCGGGCACGCCGTCGCCCACCGATCAGGTGATCGGTACCGGCGATGACACGACAACCGCCTTCCAGCTGGTGAAGCGCTACGCCTCGGGCGCGCAGTCCTGGACACGCGCCATCGCCAAGCCAGTGACCGGAACCGTGCGCATCGCGCTGGCCGGCGTCGAGCAGCCCTCCGGCTGGTCCGTCGACACGACGACTGGCGTCGTGACCTTAGACACCGCGCCCGCTGCGGGCGTCGCCATCACCGCCGGCTTCGAGTTCGACGTGCCAGTGCGCTTCGACACCGAAGCGCTCGACGTGACGCTCGACCTCGAGCGGCTCGGCTCGATCACCTCCATCCCGCTGCTGGAACTGCGCCGATGAAGACCCTCGACCCCGCCCTGCAGGCCCATTTCGACGAGGGCACGACGACGCTCGCCTGGTGCTGGCGGATCGCCCGCGCCGATGGCGTCACCTTCGGCTTCACCGATCACGACCGGACGCTGAGCTTCGACGAGACCGACTTCGAGCCCGAGAGCGGGCTCACCGCGTCCGAGGTGCGCTCGGGCTCGGACCTCTCGGTCGATGCGCAGGACGCAGAGGGCGTGCTGACCTCGGACCGCATCACCGAGACCGACATCCTCGATGGGCGCTGGGACAACGCGGAGGTGGAGGTCTGGCGTGTGAACTGGGCCAACACCGGCCAGCGCGTGCTGATGCGGCGCGGGGCGATAGGCCAGATCCGGCGTGGGCGGCTCGCCTTCGTCGCGGAGGTCCGCTCGCTCGCGCATGTGCTGGGCCAGACAGTCGGGCGGACCTTCCAGGCGACCTGCGATGCCGCGCTCGGGGACGCCCGCTGCGGCGTCGACCTGGAGGATTCCGCCTACAAGGGCACGGGCGCCGTCATCGATCTCCTGCGCGACAGGGCCTTCACCGCCTCGGGGCTCGGCGGGTTCGCTTCCGGCTGGTTCACCTTCGGCACCATCGAATGGACGAGCGACGCGAATGCGGGGCGTCGCGCGGAAGTGCTGGGCCATGACGTGACGGACGGCGTCGCGATCCTGACCCTGCTCGAGGCGCCGGTGCGGTCCATCGCCGAGGGCGATGCCTTCACCATCCGCGCGGGCTGCGACAAGCGCATGGAGACCTGCGGGGCGAAGTTCGCCAATACCGTCAACTTCCGGGGTTTCCCGCACATCCCGGGCCAGGATGCCGTACTGCGATACGCCACGAAGGACGGCGGGCACGAGGGGTCGGTGCTGTGAACGCCGCTGATCCCCAGCACGTCATCACCATTGCGCGGTCCTGGCTCGGAACGCCGTATCATGATCAGGCCAGCCTGCGCGGTGTCGGCTGCGATTGCCTCGGGCTGGCGCGGGGCGTCTGGCGCGAGGTCGTCGGCCCCGAGCCGTTCCCGATCCCGCCCTACAGTCGGGACTGGGGCGAAACCGGCCCGCGCGAGGTGCTGGCCGAGGGCGCGCGGGGCATGATGACTGAGATTGCCCCGTGTGAAGCCGGACCCGGCGCGCTGGTCCTCTTCCGTATGAAGCCCCGCGCCATCGCCAAGCATGTCGGGATTCTGACCGGCCCCGACAGCTTCCTCCACGCTTACGAGCGGCTCGGCGTGATCGAGGAACCGCTCACGCAATCCTGGCGACGGCGCATCGCCTTCGCCTTCCTGTTCCCGCAACGCTGAGACCCCGACATGGCCACCCTCGTTCTCGGTGCCGCTGGCGCCGCCATTGGCGGTTCGATCGGCGGCGCGATCCTCGGAGTGAGCGCCGCGACCATCGGCGGCTTCATCGGCTCGACCATCGGCTCGGTCGTGGACAGCTGGATCATCTCGTCGCTGACGCCTACGCAACGCATCGAGGGTGCACGGCTTGACACGCTGCGCATCACCTCGGCCACCGAGGGCGCGGTGATCCCGCGGCTCTATGGCCGGATGCGGATGGGCGGCAACATCATCTGGGCGACGGATTTCCGCGAGGAAACGAAGACCACTACTCAAGGTGGCGGCAAGGGCGGCGGGGGCGGCAAGGTCAAGACCACCGAGTATCTCTACTATGCGAGCTTCGCGGTGGCCTTGTGCGAAGGCCCGATCACCGGCATCGGCCGCATCTGGGCCGACGGCAAACCAATGGACCTCTCCGGCGTCACCTGGCGCTGGTATCCCGGCGACGAGACGCAGACGGCGGACCCTTTCATCGCGGCCAGGATGGGGGCGGCCAGCACGCCGGCCTACCGCGGCACGGCCTATGTGGTCTTCGAGGAGCTGGCGCTCTCGACCTACGGCAACCGCCTGCCGCAACTTTCCTTCGAGGTGTTCCGGCCGCTCGCCGATCCCGACACGGCCGAGGGGCTGACCCAAGCCGTCACCATGATCCCGGCCTCGGGCGAGTTCACCTATGCAACGCAGGCCATCCGCAAGACCGACGGCGGCGCACAGATCCCTGAGAACCTGAACGCGCTGGCAGACTCCACCGACATGGTGGAGGCGCTGGACCGGCTGCAGGCTACGGCCCCGGAGGTCGAGAGCGTGAGCCTCGTGGTGGCCTGGTTCGGCGACGACCTGCGCGCCGGCTCCTGCAAGGTGCGGCCGGGTGTCGAGGTGTCGGCCAAGTCGACCACGCCCGCCAGCTGGTCGGTGAATGGTGTGAGCCGGGCCGGTGCCTTCCTCGTCAGCCGCGACGACGAGGACCGCCCCGTCTATGGCGGCACGCCGTCCGACTTCGCGGTGGTTCAGGCCATCCAGGAGATGACGGCGCGCGGACTGCGCGTCACCTTCTATCCCTTCATCCTGATGGACGTGCCGCCCGGCAACACGCTGCCGAACCCGTATTCCGACAGCGCCGCGGAGACGGGTCAGCCCGCGTTCCCCTGGCGCGGCCGGATCACCTGTTCTCCCGCCGCCGGTTTCGCCGGGACCGTGGACAAGACCGCCACGGCCGCAAGCCAGGTCGCGGCGCTGTTCGGCGCGGCCACGCCCGCGAGCTTCAGCGTCTCGGGTCAGACGGTTTCTTGGACCGGACCATCCGGCGACTGGGGTCTGCGGCGCATGGTGCTGCACTACGCCCATCTCTGCGCGGCGGCGGGCGGGGTCAATGCATTCCTGATCGGCACTGAGATGCCGGGGCTGACGACGATCCGCTCGAGCGCGTCCATCTATCCGGCGGTGCAGGCCTATCGGGACCTCCTCGCGGATGTCCGCTCGATCCTCGGGTCCGGGACGAAGATCGGCTATGCCGCCGACTGGTCGGAGTATTTCGGGCACCAGCCGGGCGACGGCAGCGGCGACGTGTTCTTCCACCTCGATCCGCTCTGGGCCGACCCGGAGATCGATTTCGTCGGAATCGACAACTACATGCCGCTGTCGGACTGGCGGGATGGCTTCGAGCATGCGGATGCGGCCGAAGGCTGGCCCGCAATCTACGACCGAGCCTACCTGCAGGCGAACATCGCGGGCGGCGAAGGCTTCGACTGGTTCTACGCCAGCGCGGCCGATCGCTCCACGCAGGTTCGGACCGCGATCACGGATGGTGCGGCGGCAAAGCCGTGGGTGTTCCGCTACAAGGATCTGCGTGCCTGGTGGTCGAACGCGCATTACGACCGCCCGGGGGGGGTGGAGAGCGGCACGCCGACGGCGTGGGCGCCGCAGTCCAAGCCGATCTGGTTCACCGAGCTCGGCTGTCCGGCCATCGACCGTGGCACGAACCAGCCCAACGTCTTCTTCGATCCGAAGTCGTCCGAGAGCTTCACGCCACACTTTTCGCGGGGTTGGCGCGACGACGCCATCCAGCGGGCCTATCTCGAGGCGACGTATCTCTGGTGGTGCACGCCGGCGAACAACCCGGTGTCCTCGGTCTACGGCGGCCGGATGGTGTATGTCCCGGAATGCGCCGCCTGGACCTGGGACGCGCGGCCCTATCCGTTCTTTCCCGCGCTGACCGACGTCTGGACCGATGGCGCGAACTGGCGGCTGGGGCACTGGCTGACCGGGCGGCTTGGCGCGGTGTCGCTGGCGGCCCTCGTCCGGCACCTCTGCCTGCGCGCCGGGCTGCCCGAGTCCCGGATCGACGTCACCGGGCTCTGGGGCGCGGTTGAGGGCTACGCCATCACCGCGCTGGAAAGCCCGCGCGCCTCCGTCACCACGTTGTCTCGCCACTTCGGCTTCGACGCGGTGGAGACCGAGGGGGTGATCCGCTTCGTGATGCGCGGACGGGCGTCCGTCGCCACGCTCGCGCTCGACGACCTTGTCGCGGCCCGCGAGGGCGACGTGCTGGAACTGTCGCGCGGCCAGGAGACGGAACTGCCGCAGGCGCTGAAATGGCAGGTCGCGCGGGCCGACGAGGATTACGACGCGGCTCTCGTCGAGGCACGGCGCATCACCGTGGACACGACGCGGATTGCCTCCGAGTCCTTCCCGATGGCCGTGCCGCCTGAGGAGGCCGAGCGCCGCTGCCGCCGCGCGCTGATGGAAGCCTGGACCGGTCGGGAAAGCGCGGTGTTCCGCCTGCCGCCCTCGCGGCTGGCACTCGACCCGGCTGATGTGGTGACGCTCGCGCATGACGGCCGGGCCGTCCCGCTGCGGCTCGTCTCCATAGCCGATGGGGACGCGCGCGGCATCGAGGCGGTGCGCCAGGACCGGGCGACGTACGATCTGCCGCCCGGCGATCCCCGCGCGGCGTCGCTGACGCGGGCCCTGGTGTTCGGCGCGCCGGATGCGGTGCTGATGAACTTGCCGCAGCTGACCGAGGATCAGCCCGCGCATCGGCCCTTCGCGGCGGCGCATGCGGTTCCGTGGCCCGGCGAGATGGCGGTCTTCCGCAGCCCCTCGACCGATGGGTTCGACTTGCTGACCACGTTCGGCAGCCGCGCCCGGATTGGGGCGCTGGTCTCGGACCTCTACGCGGGCCCGACCTCGCGCTTCGATCTCGGCAATGCTCTTGTGGTCGATCTGCTGACCGGCACGCTGGAAAGCGTCACCGACCTGACGCTGTTCGGCGGGGCCAACGGGCTGGCCATCGAGAGCGTGCCCGGCGTCTGGGAGATCGTCCAGGCGGGCGCGGCTGAGCTGCTGGCGCCCGGCCGGTATCGGCTCACCCGGCTCGTGCGCGGCCAGCGCGGCACCGAGGGTGCGATGGGCTACCCGGCGCCCGCTGGCGCCCGCGTAGTCGTGCTGGACGACAGCCTCGCGTCGCTGCCGATCGCGGAGGCCGATCTCGCCCTCCCGTGGAACTGGCGCATCGGCCCGGCGAGCCGTCCGGTCAGCGACGAGACCTATGTGGTGCAGGCCTTCACGCCTGAGGGCGTCGGGCTGCGGCCGTTCTCGGTCGCCCATGTCGAGCAGCCGTGGCGCAAGCCGCGCACGCCCGGCGACCTGACGATCCGCTGGACGCGACGATCCCGGTCGCTCACGGCCGACAGCTGGGGCGGTCTGGAGGTGCCGCTGGCGGAAGAACTCGAAGCCTACGAGGTCGAGATCCTCGACGGCGCCGCCGAGAAGCGGGTGCTGAGCGCGACCACCACCAGCGCCATCTACACCGCCGCCCAGCAGAGCGCCGATTGGGGCGCACCGCTCGGCCCCGGCGACACGCTCGATATCCGCATCTCCCAGCTCTCCGCCCTCGTGGGGCGGGGCGCGCCCAAGACCGTCACGCTCACGTTCTGAGGCCATCTCATGTCCGACGCCACGACCCATCTCTTGCTGCCGTACATCCTGGCGGCGCAGGCCCAGAAGCACGTCACCCTCAACGAGGCGCTGAGGCTGCTCGACGGGCTGGTGCAACTCTCGGTGCTCGACCGTGATCTGACCGCGCCGCCCGCCAGCCCCACTGATGGCGACCGTTACATCGTCGGCTCCGGCGCGACGGGCGACTGGGCGGGCTGGGACCTGAACGTCGCGCTCTGGACCGACGGGGCCTGGCTGCGCCTGCCGCCGCGCACCGGCTGGCGGGCGTGGGTCGAGGATGAGGGCCTGCTGCTGGTCTACGACGGCGCGGGCTGGGTCGGGACCACGCCTGCGGCGCTACAGAACATGGCACTGCTCGGGATCGGCACGACGGCGGACGCTTCGAACCCGTTCTCGGCCAAGCTGAACGCGGCGCTATGGACCGCCAAGAGCGTCGCCGAGGGCGGCAGCGGCGATCTGTTCTACACCATGAACAAAGAGGCGGCGGGCGACGATCTCGGGCTGACGCTGCAAACCGGTTTCGTGACCAAGGCGCTGGTGGGGCTCTTCGGCTCCGACCGCTTCCGCCTCGCGGTCTCCGCCGACGGCAGCACCTTCTTCGACGGGCTGAGCGTCGACAACGCCACCGGCATCGTCGACCAGCCCCGGCTTCCGCGGTTCAAGGCTTACACCAACTACGACAACTATGTCGGCGTTGGAACCTGGACGAAGATCGGCCTGAACAACACCGACTACAATGATCAGGGTGCCTTCGACGCCGCGAACAACCATTTCGTGGCCCCGGTCGACGGCACCTACCTCTTTGGCGCGACGCTGCTCTACAAGATCAACGCCAGCGCCACGGCCCGCATGCGCGGGCGGCTCGTGCTGAACGGCACGACCGAAATTCGCGGCTCCCTCGGCGAAATCTCCGCTACCCATGTCTCGCTCGCCACCGCGATCTGGCTGCAGACGATAGTCCCGCTGACTGCGGGCGATACCGTCGAGCTGCAGGGGTATTTCCGGGTCGCGGACGGCTACTTCGCCGCCGACCACACGTCCTTTTGGGGCTGCAAGATCGGCTGAGCGGCGGAAGGAGGATCCGATGACACCACCCCGATCCGAGGGCTTCGTGCGCATGCCCGACGCCGAGTTCGAGGCGATCCTGACCCGGGCGGCGGAGGAAGGCGCGAAGCGCGCACTCGCCGATGTCGGCCTCGACGGCGACGAGGCCGCGCTCGACATCCGCGATCTGCGCTCCCTGGTGGATTGCATTCGGCTGATGCGCCGCACCGCGATGCAGACCGCCGTCCGCATGATCACCACTTGCGTCATGTTGGCGCTGCTCGCGGGCATCGCCATCAAGCTCAAGATCTTCGGCGGCGGCCCGTAGCCGCTCCAATCTGCCATCATCAGCCCAACAGCACCCGCCCTCGAGGCGGGTTTTTTCGTTTCGGAGGACCCTTATGAACACAACCTTCCACCGCCATTGGCGCGACGTGCCAGAGAGCACCTGGCGCTGGCCGAATTTCAGCCCTGCCGAAATCGCCTGCCGCGGTACCGGCAAGCTGCTGATCAACGAACTTGCGCTCGACAAGCTGCAGGCGCTGCGCGACCGGCTGCGCAAGCCGCTCATCGTCCGCTCCGGCTATCGCAGCCCCGAGCACAACCGTGCGGTCGGCGGCGCCACCCGGTCGAAGCACATGGACGGCGCCGCCTTCGACATCGCCATGACGAACCATGACCCGTTGGCGTTCGAGGCTGCGGCGCGCGAGGTCGGGTTCCTCGGCTTCGGCTTCTACCCCCGCTCGGGTTTCATGCATGTCGATCTCGGGCCCGCGCGGCAGTGGGGCGAGCGGTTCCCGGTCCGGGCGACGGCATTCGCAGCCGAGACGCCGCCCGCCCGCGAAGTACTGGCAGAAAGCCGCACCATGAAGGGCGGCGGCGCGGCTGGCGTGGCGACGCTGGGTGTCGCGGGTGTCGAGGTGGCGCAGAGCGTCCTCGCCGAGACCCAGACCGCCATCCTGCCGCTGGTGCCTTATCTCGATACCCTGCGGTGGGTGTTCATCGTCGTCGCGCTCGGGGGCATCGTGGTCACGATCTACGCCCGCCTCGACGACTGGAAGCGGGGGAGGCGGTGATCGCCGCGCTTCTGACCGGGTTCGCCGCCAGCCCGTGGACGCGGGCGGCGCTGCGCTACGGCGCCATCGTCCTCGCCGTGCTCCTGTTCCTGCTGTCGCTTCGGCGGTCCGGCGAACGAGCGGGACGCCTCGCCGAACGCCTTGAGACCACGGAGAAGGCAAATGATGTCCATCGCCGGATGCTGGAAGCGGCGGCTCGCCGCCCTCGCGATCGTAACGAGCTTGCTCAGCGGCTGCGCGACGGTTCGTTCTGAGCACGGCAGGCTCGCGACATGCCCGCCCGTGGTCGATTATGGCAGGGAGTTCGAGGCGCGGGCGGCCGAGGAGCTGGCCCTGCTGCCGCAGGGATCGGCGATTGCGATGATACTAAGCGACTACGCCGTGATGCGGGAGCAGGCGTGGGCATGTCGCGGACGATAACGCCCGACATCCTTGACCTACTGCTGTTTTCGATTAGGTCGCCGCCCTGTCCAGAAATCTCGCAAAGGGATGGGCTCTTGCTCGATCTCTGGCACGACAACTGGGCACAAACGGGGATGGATCGAAAAAGCCGCGCAGTTGATCGCTTCGAAGCCTTGAAAGACTGCGGCTGCCGACCGAAGCGTCGCCGGGTTGTTGAAGATTCCTCCGGTCAGCGCAGCGATGATCTCGGGTACGGCCGGGTCAGGCTTGACGATTTCGTTAGTGCTTACAGCGACGCGGGGTCCAGGCGACGGGCCCAATCCTCGACGGTACCGGTCTCGATCCGGCGCCTGGCCAGCCGCCTCCAGCCGTCGGGTAGACCCGGCAGATCAGCAAGCGCTGCAAGGGCATCAAGATCGAGCACGTCGCGATACAGGAGGCGCGCGACGCGCGTCAGCGGCCAATCGGGGTGAGGCCGAAGTGCAAGCTTTGCTGTCATGCGCGCTTCCATCGAACCCCGCTCCAGCACCCGGAAATACCAGCCGGTGCGGCCGGTATCCTGCACCCGGCGGGCCATGTCCGCGACGTCGAAACGAAAATTGAGCTTCCAGCAGGGTTGGCGCGACTGACTGACCTCCAGGAGGGCGCCGCCAATGCGCCAGCGGTCGCCCAGGCAGACATCCTGTTCTGTCACGCCCCTCACCACCAGATTCTCGCCGAAGCCGCCAGGGCGCAGGCGCGAAGCGATCTCCGGGAGTTCCTGTTTCCAGAGCTTGTAGTGGCTTACGGGATAGGCATGCAGCGCCTTGTCAGGCCCGCCATGGCGTTGCGGATCGCCCTGAGCGTCGCCTGCCAATCCCAAGGTGTCGGCCATAACCGACCCCGACACGATCTG
Organism: Hyphomicrobiaceae bacterium; assembly: GCA_041397645.1. Taxonomy (NCBI): domain Bacteria; kingdom Pseudomonadati; phylum Pseudomonadota; class Alphaproteobacteria; order Hyphomicrobiales; family Hyphomicrobiaceae; species Hyphomicrobiaceae bacterium. The sequence continues at coordinate 456,922 of JAWKWE010000005.1, forward strand.
CTTGTCGATCCCCGAGGGAGCACTGGTTGGGCCCAATGGTGCGATCTGACCTACCCGGAGTTCGAGAACACGGAACTCAGCCATCATTCCCGACCTCGGACATCAGCGCCATGATCTCGGCGCCAAGGGCCAGATCGGCGACCTGGCCGAAATGTCGGGCGCGCATGCGGCCCTGTCTGTCGAAGAGCACGAGGCTCGGCGTTCCCTGCAGACCCCATGCCTCCATCGTGCGCGGCAGGGGCCCGGTCCCGGGTGCGTCAATGGCGACCGGAAAGCGGATGCGCCATTCGTGCAGGAAGGCTTCGAGCGTGGCGCGGGCGTTGGCGGCATGGTGCTCGAACACCGAGTGCAGGCCGATCACCGCGACCTCGGCCGGATCGAAAGTCTGGGCGATACGCTGCGCTTGCGGCAGCCCATGCAGGGCGCAGCCCGGACAGAGCATCTGGAACACTTCGACCGCCAGCACGCGGCCGCGGAAATCGCCAAGCGTCAGGGGACGGTCGCTGTTCAGCCATTCGGCCGCGTCAAGCTTCGGGTTTTCCGTCATCTACCGCTCCATCGTGACGGGCGCGACGGCCGGTGAGGCCGCCGCGCCCCCTGGATCACTGATTCACGCGCCCGGGCAGGCTCAGGTTGCCCGAGGCCACGTCGAAGACATCGACGACGCAGAGTAGCGGCGCATGCACGTTGGCATTGACCCGCAATCCGGCCGTCACCCCGTCGAAGGTCATCGCCTCGACCGTGCCGATATCGGCGAAGGGCACGGCAATCTCGACCGTCTCGGCCGACAGGACCGGCTGCCAGCCGGGGCTGTCGATCAGCAGAGGCAGGCCCGGCCAGGTCGCGGGCAGGCGCGGTGTGGCGCCCTCGGGGATATCGATCACCTTCAGTGCGCCCGGCCCGCAGGCCTCGTCCGGGCCGAGCACGACCCAATGGCTGTGCCAGACATCGCCGTCATTGCCCCTGTCGCCGTCGCCGTTTTCGTCGAAGAGCGGCGTGTCGTCGAAATCGGGATGCGACGTGGCGACAAGCGCCAGGATGCCCGCGCCAGGGTCGAAGCCCACGGTGCCGGCGTCAAGGCTGGTGGGCCAGACATAGGCAAAGACCTCTGACCCGGCCAGCGCGCCGGTGGGGGTGGGCCGCGCCTCGCCCGCGATGCCGGACACGGCCATGTGGAAGATGGCGACATTGCCCTCGGTCGCGATCCGCGTGTGCACGATGTCGAAAGGGGCGAGCACGCCACCGCCGGGGGCGGAGGTGATGCCGCCCGTGTGGTCATGGGCGCCGTCGGCAAGGGCCATGCCAGGCAATGCGGCCAGGGCTGCTGCAAGGATGAACCGCTGCATCATGCTGTCCCCTTCACATCGGCAAGCGAGGCGCCGAAGTTGATGTGCAGCGGGGTTCCCGCGATCACCAGCGCGGGCACCGAGGCGACGCCCGCCGCTTCGGCCTCGGCGATCCGCGACCGGTCCGTGCCGAGATCGACAATCTCGACCGCGTAACGCGCGGGATCGAGTGCCCCGGCGATCTGTCGTTCCACGTCAAGGCAGACGGCGCAGCCGGCATGGTAGAATGTGGCTTTCTGTGTCATGGTAATTCTGTCTCCTGTCTTTTTGCAGAGGTGGTGGACATCAAGGGCGCCCCGCCCGTTGCCGCGGGAGGGGCGTCCGGCTTTTGGCTCAGGCGGCGGTCAGGCGTCGCCAGATGGCGGCGGCCTCCTCCTCCGGAACCTCATCATGATCGCCACAATCGAGGCGCAGGTCGGCGTCCCCGAAGGCGGCGTCCACGAAGGCGCAGTGATGCGGGCGGGCCGCATCGGCATGGGCATGGGGGCGGAAGTGGCGGCAGGTTACGCACATCCGCTGGACCGGGATCGCGCGGGCCTGTTGCAGCGCACGGATCAGGTGAACGAGCGTGCGCAACAGGCTGGCCCGTTCCGATTCCGGCAGCGCGTCGAGTGCGGCCTGAAAGTCCTCGGGGGCTGATGGCAGGGTCTCGGCCAGCGCCTTGCCGTCTTCGGTCGCCACGACGAGTCGCGCACGCCCGTCCTGTGCGTCACGCTGCCGAGCGGCGAGGCCCTTGCTGATCAGGGAGGAGACCGAGTCACTGAGGCTCGCGGGCGAAACGCCCAGATGCGCTGCCAGATCGCCCGGTCGCATCGGCCGGTTCGCGATCCGCGTCAGGATTTCAGCCTGCGCCGGGTTGAGAGCTGCGCCAGAGCCCGCCTGCCATTGTCCCGCGCGCAAGAGCGCCGCGATTCGGCCAAATCCGAAAACGATCTGATCTGTCTGGTTGGGCATGGGTAACCTCCATGCCTCTTATTATTAGGAATCCTAAATAAAAGCAAGCGCAAACTTTCATGCTGCGCACGGCGGCTTTCGGCCCTTGCACCGCTCAAGCGCCCGGGCGCACAACTGCTTGCCTAATCCGGATCGGAAAGGCCGCGCGCTTCAAAACTGTGCCCCGATCATCGACAACCAGGCGCAGAGCCCGCCCCTCGTAGTGAAAAGTCAACCGGTAGCGGCCTTCATCATCGCCCACGCCCGTCTCGCTGCGCGAGGTGATCGTTCCACTGCGCATCTTGTCCCGAACCCCCTCCTCGGTCAGTCCGAAGGCTTCGGCCAGCACGCGGGCGGTGACGACAAAACCGTCGCCGCTGCGCTCGACCTCGGTCACGACACGCCCTTCCAGTAGTCGTTGGCCGCCGCAACGGTGGCGAAATGCGTCGCAACGACCTGGCTCACGGCGATCAGCGCATCCGCATCCTCGGCATAATCCGGGCGCAACCGGTCGCGCACTTCCGCATCGGGCTGGGTCAACTTGACCGCGACGCGCGCCATCTTGACGGCCAGGTCATAGCCCTCCTGAGGGGTTGCGGTCTTCAGGGTGGGGAGCCATACGGTCATCTGTTCTTCCTTCCGATTCAGGTGGGTTGAGCGTTTCGATAACGCGCCAGGCGTTGCCGTCGGGATCGTCGAACTGGCCGTGACGCATCGCCCAGAAAAACGCGCCCAGCCCGACCAAGCCCATGCCGAGCGACAGCGGGATGAGGATCAGCAACGCGGTCACGGGCTATTCTCCGCGATTGCGCACCAGGCGTGCCATGTGCCGTGACCGAGCACGGGAAAGACGAAGATCAGCGCAACAAGCCCGGTGGCCGCCGACAGCGCCATGCCGGCCGCGACGATGGCCCCCCAGGCGACGCAGGGGCCAAGGTTCTGTGTCGTGGTCGAAAGGCTGAGCCCCATCGCGGTCAGCGCGTCGCGCCTCTCGGCCATCAGCATCGGCACGGAAAACAGGCTGAGCGCAAAGGCGAAGGCGGCAAACAGCCCGCCGACCGCGGTGCCGACGATCAAAAGCGCCCAT